>NZ_JAPDBE010000005.1:0-157981 GCF_027705025.1 Aeromonas sp. D3
CTCCTGCATGGAGACGCGATTAGATCACAGACGATCTGCCTGTTCAAATTTCATTAACAAAGTGCGATCCCGCCCTGGCATGGGCCTGGGTGCCATAGATGATGGATGGCCCGCCCCCCATGAGTACGGCCACGTCTATGGTTGCGACCAGTTCCTCTCTGGAGGCCCCGGCCTGCAAGGCGCCAGCAACATGGGCTGCAATGCAGCCGTCGCATCTTGATGCAATGCCGATCCCCAGGGCGATCATCTCTCTGTATTTCAGCGCCAACACCTTATCGTCTTTCATCACCGATTTGTGCAGGGCAATAAACGCATTCATGGTATCCGGGCTGCTCTTTCTATAGGCAGACCCAAGCTGATGCTGCTCCTTGTTGATCTCTTTGTAATGTTTCATGGATAGCTATTTCTCCGGGATGAATAATTCACCTTTGTAGAACGAGAGCACCGTCATGCTGATTAACCACACTATCAATCCGATCAGGGCACAGACCACTATTTTGGCCAGAAAGTACGGAATGACGCTGCCTGTGCTATCGGCAAACTTGGCCGACGCAGCTGAAAATGCGGCCAGCGGGAACGAATAAGCCCATGAAGAGAGATAAAATTTCAGCTTCAGAAAGGTGAGTGTGTTGTACATCAACAAAATAAATACAAACAGTGCAAAATAATAGATGATGTGTGCAAACAAGTCTGTCGAGCCTATGATATCCGTGTAAGCAATAAATCCTATCGAGGGGGGTGCCAGCAATATAAACATGGTGGGCATCAGCTTGTCAGGCAGATTTTCATGAAAGAACAACCGGTATAATACTATGGTCAACAAACAGAACCAGAATATCAAGCCGATACTGAAAAAGAACAGACTGGTTTCATGAAAACCCAGCCCTACTCCTGCAAGTGGCACGACAATACTCCCCACGACAGGAATAAACCACGCAGGGTTGGTATGTGCAATATTAAAATGCTCTCTATGGATCCAGCTGCTCATGATGAACAAGGTAAACATCAGCTGCAGCATTGCGCCGGCAGACCAGAGATATAGCGAGATATCATGCCACCCAGACCAATATGCTGACTGCAATAACAGGCTGATCGAGATGGTCGGAAAGAAATTAATCTTGACCATATGCCTTAATTCATGCAGAAACTCATCCCTGTATTTGAGCATTTTGAAGACATACATTGCCACAAACACAGTCAGCAAGACTGAAGACATGACGCCCAAAAAGAAACCCGCAGAGTGCATCATCACCGAATCAGGAAAGGCTTTTCTACACGCAATGGCGGCCCCCGTCAGCCCCATGATGATCGAAAAGAGCGTCACCGGCATATAGGCAATCCTGCTGATAGAGGGTAATGTCGCCCCCTCCATGTTCAGGCTTTCATTAGACATATACCCTCCAACTTTACTTATTTATCGCGTTTATTCTTCACAGTATCTTTTATGTGCATGGGGTTGAGCAGCGCCCTGACACTGGTGTCGTTGGGCTGAACCGACTTTGCCACACCCTTTTTTTCCTGCGTGGCCATGTTCATGCTCGCCACAGCTATTGGCGCCCTCTTTCTGATGGCGCTGGCCATGGGAACAGGCAGATTCCTGACCCTGATCTGCAGAGACAAGCTGGATCAGGCTGGTGGAATCATTTTTCAGCATCTCTGATATGGCAAGGCGTCCCTGCACTGCCTGATAGACGGACAAGCCGTTATCCAGCAGCTTCTTGAGCATCTTCTTGCCAATATTTTTCAATACCACACGGTTTGCTCCATGGGTCTGGAATAGATCAGCCAACATGCCCTTGCACTCATTGGGTGCTATCGGATTGGAAATCTCCTTTAGTGTGGTGCCTTGCTCATCAATGAAAACGAAGCGTTCTGCCTTGGCAAAATGCCCTGCGATATGGTCATCCTTCATGGGAATGGCGGTGATAGTGGTCATAAGATCTCCTGCTATTACGGTTAATTGTCAGACCATGCCATTTATCACCACTTGTGAGTCCGATTCCCCATCCGATAACAACACCGGAGGATCCAGATTGACATGACCCTGCTTTCTACCCCTTGCTACCACCCATCGAAAGTGTCGAATGAACGCTTGCTGGCTGTTTTACTCACAGCACATCCGCTGATGCGGTGCTTTAACTGGTGGCCAAGTAAGTGGCATATGCTATGTATACGCCTTGTTTGTGGCATATGCAATAAACTGTTGACGTTGATTTACGCCTGGCTGGCTCCCTCAGGGGGCAACACTCAGCCGCAAAAGGCACAGCTCAGCGGCATCCAGACCAGGTGCCAAACCCATTTCTCCAGTGTTTTCCTTCTCTTGATCCCCTCTCATTTCTTCCCCAGTCACTGCCATTTGTGTGCGTTGGCTCACACCCTGCAGCTCGTTTTTACCTCACAAATTTACAGGTTGGCGGTGACTCTCGTCCAAGGGGAGGCCCGCGCCATGGCTGATACGCGTCGGCACGCGAAACAACAATCAATTGATTTTTAACGATATAAAATCACTTTGCGATTCCATTCAGATCTATTTTGTCAGCAGGTCTGCTGTGAGATCGGGGTCACACTCGGGACGATAGCGCACAAAAATCCAGTCATTCGCACATTTGTCCGATAGGGTGGCTTGCTCCCCGGCGCGATAATAGTGAGGTCAATTTTGTCTGCATGCCGTGCCAGCACGGGTGGCATGCCAACAGGCTCCCTCACGGGAGCGGGAGAGCGCCATGATCACCACACTGATCAACGAACATCTGATCAATCTCGATTTGAACGCGACGAGCAAGGAGGAGGTCTTCAGCGAGATGGCCCGCTTGCTGGTCGCGCAGGGCAAGGTCAGCGATGAGCAGCAGTTCATCAAGGACCTGTGGGCCCGGGAAGAGCTGGACAACACCGGCTTCGAGGAGGGCGTTGCCCTGCCCCATGCAAAGAGTGCGGCTGTGAGCACACCGGCGGTGGCCATCGGCATCAGCCGCAGCGGTATCGATTACGGCGCCGAGGATGGCAAGCCGTCCCGGCTGTTCTTCATGATTGCCTCCCCCGCCGGTGGCGCCAACCACCATATCGAGGTACTGGCCGAGCTCTCCGCCAAGCTGATTGAAGAAGGTTTCATTGCCAAGTTGCTGGCTGCCAAGAGCCCGGCTGCCGCACTGGCGCTGCTGCTGGAGCGCAAGGAGGAGCAAACAGCCGCCCCGACCACCAGCGAGGGCTTCATCATAGGTGTCACCGGTTGTCCGGCCGGCATCGCCCACACCTATCTGGCGGCCGAGTCCCTGGAGCGCGCCGCCAAGGAGCTGGGTTACGAGGTGAAGGTGGAGACCAACGGCTCCATCGGTGTCAAGAACAGCCCGACCGCGGCCGAGATCGCCCGCGCCAGCGCCATCGTCGTGGCCTGCGACAAACAGGTGGACATGGCCCGCTTCAACGGCAAGCCGCTCATCAAGACTGGGGTGAAAGCCCCCATCAAGGATGGCAAGGGTCTCATTGAGCAGGCGCTGAAGGCGCCGGCCTATGTGGCTGGCAAAGAGGACAAGAAGGGAGAGGATAAGAGCACGGGCGGCAGTTCCGATCTCTATCGCTACCTGATGAACGGCGTCTCCCACATGATCCCGTTTGTCGTCACCGGTGGTCTGCTGATCGCGCTGGCACTGGCCATCGGCGGCAACCCGACCCCGAGCGGCATGCAGATCCCGGAAGGGAGCATGTGGAATCAGATCCTCAACGTGGGCGTGGCCGCCTTCACCCTGATGATCCCCATACTGGCGGGCTATATCGCCTACGCCATCGGTGACCGTCCGGCACTGGCCCCGGGCTTTATCGGCGGCTGGATCGCCAACAACGGCAGCTTCTACGGCGCCGACGCCGGTACCGGCTTTATCGGTGCCATCATAGCGGGCCTGCTGGTCGGTTATCTGGTGCGCTGGATTGCCACCCGTCACTACCACAAGATGGTGCAGCCGCTGGTGCCTATCCTGATCGCGCCCATCGTCGGTTCCCTGTTTATCGCTGCGGTCTTCATCTTCATCATCGGCGCCCCCATTGCCGACATGATGACAGGCCTCAACGCCATGCTGCTCTCCATGAGCGGTGGCAGTCTGGTGCTGCTAGGTATAGTGCTGGGGGGCATGGCCGGCTTTGATATGGGTGGCCCGGTCAACAAGGTAGCCTTCCTGTTCTCGGTGGGCATGATTGCCTCCGGCCAGACCCAGTTTATGGGTGCCATGGCCTGCGCCATACCTGCGGCGCCGCTTGGCATGTCGCTGGCGACCGTACTTGGTCGCAAGCTGGGTATCTTCGATGCCTCTGAAATCGAGGCGGGCAAAGCCGCCGGTGCCATGGGCCTGGTGGGTATCTCGGAAGGGGCGATCCCGTTCGCCGCCCGTGACCCGCTCGCCGTCATCCCCGCCAACGTGCTGGGCAGCATGACAGCCGCCGTGATGGCCTTCCTGTTTGGCATCACCAACAGCGTCGCCCACGGTGGCCCCATCGTTGCCCTGCTGGGTGCGGTCAACAAGCCGCTGCTGGCCCTGCTCTGCATGATCTGTGGCGCCATCGTCACCGGCGTTGTGGCGGTTGCCCTGAAAAAACTGCGGGTGAAGAAAACCGACCAGGTGGCACTGGCCAAGGCGGCCTGATCACCCTCTCGCACTGATACGACAAGAGGCCACCTGCGGGTGGCCTCTTTTATGGCATCAGATATCCGCCAATGCTGCTGACGATGACCTGCTCACCCCATAGCACAACCTCACGCCCGCCAGCCCTGTCTGGCTGCCGGGCAGTTCCCCTTCTTTTCGTAGCATGGCCCCGCCGTGGGCCGTCACTGTGTGATCCTCTTCACGCTTCATGGCCGGATCCCGTCAAACTAGGAAATTTTCCTAATACCACTAGGGATGGCTCTCACGCCATTTGCGCCGCGCCTCATTAAAGTCACGCTACCTGATGTAGTGACTCGACCCCCGCAGTGGCGCAGGTTCGGGCATGGGTTCAATCGACAGGGGAGCGAGGCGCACAGTCCAACCTCTTTCTGTTGTCCTTTCCGTGGCGTGACCTCTGACACCAACCAAAAAATGAGGGGCGCGGCGGAAATACCGTCTATCTCGCAGAGGATGAACGAAGATGTTGAAATTTCTCCAACAGGTCCGGGTGCCGACCCTGGAACTGCCGGTCGAAGCCCGGCGCAAGCTCTGGTTCAAGCCGTTTATGCAATCTTATCTGGTTGTATTTATTGGCTATCTGACCATGTACCTGATCCGCAAGAACTTCAACATTGCGCAGAACGACATGATCCAGGAGTACGGTCTCTCCATGACCGAGCTTGGCATGATTGGCCTTGGCTTCTCCATCACCTACGGGGTGGGCAAGACGGTCGTCTCCTACTATGCCGATGGCAAGAACACCAAGCAGTTCCTGCCGCTGATGCTGATCCTCTCCGCCCTGTGCATGCTGGGCTTCAGTGCCAGCATGGGCGGCACGGGTTTCAGCCTCTACTTCATGATCTTCTTCTATGCCCTGAGCGGCTTCTTCCAGAGCTGTGGTGGCTCCTGCAGCTACTCCACCATCACCAAATGGACACCTCGCAACAAGCGCGGTACCTATCTGGGCATGTGGAACCTCTCCCACAACGTGGGCGGTGCCGGTGCGGCCGGTGTGGCGCTGTTCGGTGCCAACTACCTGTTCGATGGCAATGTGCTCGGCATGTTCATCTTCCCGTCCATGATCGCGCTGGTGGTCGGCTTTATCGGCCTGCGTTTTGGCAGCGATTCACCAGAAGCCTATGGTCTGGGCAAGGTGGAAGAGCTGTTTGACGAAGTGGCCAGTGAAGAAGACATCGCCACCGAAGAGCAGAAGCTGACCAAGGGTCAGATCTTCGTGAAGTACGTGCTGATGAACAAGGTGATCTGGCTGCTCTGCTTTGCCAACATCTTCCTCTACGTGGTGCGCATCGGTATCGACCAGTGGTCCACCGTGTACGCTCACCAGGAGCTGGGCTTCTCCAAGGAGATCGCCATCCAGGGCTTTACCTTCTTCGAAGTGGGCGCCCTGGTCGGCACCCTGATGTGGGGCTACCTCTCGGATCTGGCGAACGGTCGTCGCGGTCTGGTGGCCTGTGTGGCACTGGCGCTGATTATCGCGACCCTGGGTCTCTACCAGCATGCCACCACCCAGTTCATGTTCCTGGGCTCCCTGTTCCTGCTGGGCTTCCTGGTGTTTGGTCCGCAACTGCTGATCGGCGTGGCCGCCGTGGGCTTTGTGCCCAAGCAGGGGATCAGCGTGGCCGATGGCGTCAAGGGCACCTTTGCCTACCTCATAGGTGACAGCTTCGCCAAACTGGGTCTGGGCATGATCGCCGATGGCACCCCCATCTTCGGTCTGACCGGCTGGGCCGGCACCTTCGCGGCGCTGGACATGGCCGCCGCCGCCTGTCTGGTGTTGATGGCCTGCGTGGCCGTGGCCGAGGAGCGCAAGATCCGCCGCATCAAACGTGAACTGAAAGCCGCCACCCTGGCTACCCAATCCGTCTGAACCCGCGTTAACTGAATACAACCGGCTCCATCTTCTGGTGGGGCCGGTTTTTTATTGCCACGCCCGCCGTCAGCAGATGAATCCAGATTCTCGCCATCCCTGTGCAAGCCAGCACCAGTGCGCCGCCAAGATCCCATTTTTGCCCCACGCCTTTGGCAAAAGCCGCCCCTTGGCGCTATCTTGTTGCCCCACCGCCATTTGCTTCGAGAACCGATGAAGATCCTCGCCGTCACCGCCTGCCCCACCGGCATAGCCCACACCTATATGGCCGCAGAGGCGCTGCAAAAAGCCGCCGACAAGCTGGGGCTGAAGATCAAGGTTGAAACCCAGGGCGCCATGGGACTGGAGAACATTCTCACCGCACGGGACATCGCCAGC
This sequence comes from Aeromonas sp. D3, assembly GCF_027705025.1. Taxonomy (NCBI): domain Bacteria; kingdom Pseudomonadati; phylum Pseudomonadota; class Gammaproteobacteria; order Aeromonadales; family Aeromonadaceae; genus Aeromonas; species Aeromonas sp. D3. The sequence goes on from NZ_JAPDBE010000005.1 coordinate 6,898, forward strand.
GCCGATCTGGTGCTGATCGCCTCCGACATCGAGATAGAGCAGAAGGATCGCTTCCTCGGTTGCACGGTTCGCCAGGTATCGCTGGAATCCGTGCTGCTCAATGCCAGCGCCGTACTCAAAACCGCCACCGTCGGCGTCTGAATGCTCACCCGCGAGCTCACTTTCTTCTGCCGGCTGGGGCTGACCATCACCCAGGCCAAGCAGCTGAGTCGACTGGCCGGGCTGTTCAAATCCCATATCCAGCTTATCAATGTCACCCGCCGCCAACGCGTGGAGGCGACCAGCCAGCTTTCCCTGCTCACCCTGGCCACCCAGCCCGGCGATCTCTGTCTGCTGCTTATCGAAGGGCTGGATGCGGAGCTGGCCCACATGGCCTTCACCTGCTGGTGCGTGGAGCTGGGCCAGCCCCTTGGCAGACCTGGGAGCGCCGCCCCGGCCGAGCAGCGCCTTGGCCTCGCCCAGCCCGACTACTGTTTTTCCCTCGCCCAGCTGGGGCACGCAGCGGCATCGCTGGACAAATCCCTGGCCCTGAGGGTGCTGATCGATCTCTTGCCCGCAGAGCTGGTACGCGACAGACCAGCGCTTGAGCAGGCCATCGCCAAGCGCGAGCAGATCGCCGCCACTATCATACGGCCCGGCCTCGCCATGCCCCACGTGATCTGCCCCGCCATCCGCCAGCCCGCCCTCTCGCTGATCAGTTGCGCCGAGCCCATCGAGTGGGGATCGGCGCTCGGGCCGGTACGGACCATCATATTGCTGGCGATCCCGGCCGGGCTCGCCCCCGAGCAATTGCGCCCCCTCACCCGGCTGGCTCGCGCCATGATGGACGAGGTGGTCAGCACGGCGCTCTTGCACGCAAGCTCGGCCCCCGCCCGTCAGGCCATCGTCATCGAAGGGCTGTTGAGTTAGGCGAACAAGCCCGACCATGCCCCATGGCGGCGGCCCCCTGTGATACACTCCGGCATCCCCTGTTTTTGGTATGCATGCGATGAAATCTGCCCGCCCCCGTCTCTCCCTCCAAGGCCGCACGACCGCCGCTGAGCGCACCCCACAAGATGACGCCAACCGGCCTGGTCTGACACGCTCACGGCCCGGCACCCGGCATGCACAGGCCGCTGAACAGGCCGGGCAGAAACCGCAGGTGGCACCCGCCGATCGCAAGTTGCTGCTCTTGAACAAGCCCTACATGGTGCTGTGCCAGTTCACCGACGAGGCGGGACGGGAGACCCTCAAGGATTACATCAAGGAGCCCGGCATCTATGCCGCCGGCAGGCTGGACCGCGACAGCGAGGGGCTCTTGCTGCTCACCAACGACGGCAAGTTGCAGGCTCGCCTCACCCAGCCGGGGGAGAAGACGCCCAAGACTTACTGGGTGCAGGTGGAAGGCATACCGAGCGAAGAGAAACTGGCCGCCCTGCGCGCCGGGGTTGAACTCAACGACGGCCTGACACTGCCCGCCGAGGCAAGGCTCATGGATGAGCCCGATGTGTGGCCACGCAATCCGCCCATCCGCGAGCGCAAGGAGATCCCCACCCGCTGGCTCGAGATCAAGATAGTAGAGGGGCGCAACCGTCAGGTGCGGCGCATGACGGCCCATATCGGCCACCCCACACTGCGCCTTATTCGCTACGCCATCGGCGACTGGACCTTGGGTAACTGGCAAGAAGACGGGCTGGCCCCCGGGCAGAGCCACAGCCTGCCTGCCCCCGAGCTGGCACCGGTATCGCCTGCTCGTCCGCGCAAGTCTCAAACCGGCAGTAGCGCCACCAAACCTGCGGGCGACAGACCACGAAGAGCGGCCCAGTCCAATCGGAAAAACCCGCCACGCAGCGCAGGCAAGCCAGCCATCGACCAGGCTGGCTCTCGTCCCCCTGCCGAGAGCAAGCCCCGTAGCAGCGGTCGCGGCACGGCCCGCCGTCCTGCCCGTCACACCACAGACAAGGAGTCATCATGATGGATCGCCCGTCGATGGAAGAGAGAATGCCGGCCAGATTGACGGTGGCGGCGCTGGTGCACTGGCAGGGTCGTTTCCTGCTGGTGGAAGAAGAGATCAAGGGCCAGCGCCGTTTCAATCAGCCCGCCGGCCATGTGGAACCGGGTGAAAACCTGATTGAAGCGGCCTGCCGCGAGCTCAAAGAAGAGACAGGACTGACTGCCACGCCCAGCGCCTGGCTCGGGGTCTATCTCTACAAACCGGCCGACAGCGAGGCCACCTTTGTGCGCACCGCCGTCATCTTCGACCTTGAAAAGGCGCCGGGTCAGCACCATCCAGAGGATCCTGACGGCGATGTGCTGGCCTGCCACTGGCTCACCCTGGAGGAGATAGCCGAGTGCAAACCGGCCCTGCGTAGCCCATTGGTGTGGCAGTGCATTCAGGATTATCTGGGGGGCACCCGCCTGCCGCTGTCGGCGCTCAAGGCCTTTATCTGAGGCCATTTGGCACCGATTTATTGCTGGCGTGCCAGCTGACAGAAAAACGATTTCCTGCCTTGCTACCCCTCAAGGGGAAGCGGACAGGGAGATGTGACCGAGGGCGCAAAACTCTGGTAGAATACGCCCCGTTTAAACGAACTGGTAACTTCGACTAATGACAGACAACAGCCAAATCAAGGTGATCGTCGGCATGTCCGGCGGCGTGGATTCTTCCGTCTCGGCCTACCTGCTCCAGCAGCAGGGTTATCAGGTCGAAGGCTTGTTCATGAAGAACTGGGAAGAAGACGACACGGACGAGTACTGCTCTGCCTCCCAGGATTTGGCTGATGCCAAGGCCGTCTGCGACAAGCTGGGTATGAAGTTGCATACCATCAACTTCGCTGCCGAGTACTGGGACAATGTGTTCGAGCACTTCCTGGAAGAATACAAGGCAGGGCGCACGCCGAACCCGGATATCCTGTGCAACAAGGAGATCAAGTTCAAGGCGTTCCTCGAATTTGCCGCCGAAGAGCTGGGTGCCACCTACATCGCCACCGGCCACTACGTGCGCCGTGACGACAGCACAGGCCACCCGCGCCTGCTGCGCGGTCTCGATACCAACAAGGATCAGAGCTACTTCCTCTACACCCTGAGCGAAGCCCAGGTGGGTCAGAGCCTGTTCCCGGTCGGGGATCTGGAGAAGCCGGAGGTGCGCCGCATCGCCGAGCAACTGGATCTCATCACCGCCAAGAAGAAAGACTCCACCGGTATCTGCTTTATCGGTGAGCGCAAATTCAAGGACTTCCTGGCCAAGTTCCTGCCCGCCCAGCCCGGCCCCATCGAAACCGTGGACGGCAAGGTGATCGGCGAGCATCAGGGCTTGATGTATCACACCCTGGGTCAGCGCAAGGGGCTCGGCATTGGTGGTCGCAAAGACGCCACCGAAGAGGCCTGGTACGTGGTGGACAAAGAGGTGGAGCGCAACACCCTGGTGGTGGCGCAGGGCGAGCACCCGCGTCTCTACTCAGACGGCCTGATTGCCAGCCAGCTGCACTGGGTGGATCGCACCCCGATCCGCGCACCGCGTCGCTGCACCGTCAAGACACGCTATCGTCAGCAGGATATCCCCTGCCTCATTCAGCCCATCGATGACGAGACCATACGGGTCATCTTCGACGAGAAACAGGCAGCCGTGACCCCGGGTCAATCCGCCGTCTTTTATGACGGGGAAGTGTGCCTGGGCGGCGGCATCATCGAGCAGCGTTTCAGCCATCCGGTGTAAATCCTGACGGCGGTGACATCGATGATCGACAAATACCAGGGCTGAACCATGGCCTTTGCAAGCACGCTGAAACAGTGCGTCAGCCATGCGGTTTGGGCCAACAAAGAAGGCAGCGAACATGAGCGACCAATTCCAGGGCCGGATCATGGCCTGCTGCGGCATCAGCCGGTGAACCAACATAACAGGGCTGTGAAACGATGAGCGACAAATTTCAAGACAGAACCATGGCCTTTGCCGGCATCTGCCAGGCGGCCTATCTGGTACAAAAAGTGGCCCGTGATGGCACTTGCGATGAAGCGTCCCTGCGCGAGAGCCTGCAAAGCGTGCTGGTGACCGATCCCAAGCAGCCGCTGGAGGTGTTTGGCAACCATCTGGCCATTCGCGATGGCTACCGCGCCCTGGTCGAGCAACTGGGCTCCGACGGCAGCCAGAAAAATGCCGAGCTGACCCGTTACGTGGTGAGCCTGATTGCGCTGGAGCGCAAGCTGGCCAAGCGCAAGGACATTCTCAACATGCTGGGGGAGCGGATCAGCCAGATCGGCCGCCAGCAACAGCATTTCGATCTGCTCGACGAGCAGATCTTGGCCAACATGGCGAGCATCTACAGCGATCTCATCAGCCCCATTGGGCCGCGCATCCAGATAGCGGGTACCCCGCTGTTCCTGCAGCAGCCCCTGGTGCAGCACAAGGTGCGCGCCCTGCTGCTGGCAGGCATTCGTGCCTGCGTGCTGTGGCGCCAGCTTGGCGGCAGCCGTACCCAGATCATTTTCGCTCGCAAGAAAATGGTCGAACTGGCCAAACGTTTCTAAGAATCGGCTCGAGCTCCGTCGTGAGAGGCCGGAAGCAAGGTGAAGAGCAGCGCAGGTACCGGAGTTTATGTCGATAAATAAGGATGCCGAGCAGCACATGAGCCTTGATAACGGTCTCGTAACAGGAGCGCGAGTTGATGAGAATCCCCCACACCAATCATCAGGAGTTCACCCCATGGAGCTGTCCGCGCTGACTGCTGTTTCCCCGATTGACGGTCGTTATGGCGACAAGGCCGATGCCCTGCGCCCTATCTTCTCCGAATTCGGTCTGCTGCGTTTTCGCGTCGAAGTTGAGGTGCGCTGGTTGCAAAAACTGGCCAGCCACGTCGGGATCCCGGAAGTCCCTGCCCTGAGCGCGGCCGCCAACGCCCTGCTCGACGGTATTGTCAGCAACTTCAACGAGAGTGACGCCGCCCGTATCAAACAGATAGAGCGCACCACCAACCATGATGTGAAAGCGGTGGAGTACTTCCTCAAAGAGAAGGTGGAAGTGAACCCTGAGCTGGCCGCCGTCAGCGAGTTTATTCACTTCGCCTGCACCTCGGAAGACATCAACAACAACTCCCATGGCCTGATGCTAAAAACAGCCCGTGACGAGGTCATCAAGCCTTATTGCGAGAAGCTCATCAGCGAGCTCAAGCGTCTGGCTCACGAGTACCGCGACATGCCGCTGCTGTCGCGCACCCACGGTCAGCCGGCCACCCCGAGCACCATGGGCAAGGAGATGGCCAACGTCGCCTATCGCCTGGAGCGCCAGTTCAAGCAGATCATGGCGGTCGAAATCCTCGGCAAGATCAACGGTGCCGTGGGCAACTACAACGCCCACGTCAGCGCCTACCCGGAAGTGGACTGGCACCAGTTCTCCGAGGAGTTCGTCACCTCCCTGGGCCTGAACTGGAACCCCTACACCACCCAGATCGAGCCCCACGACTATATTGCCGAGCTGTTCGACGCCATGGCCCGCTTCAACACCATCCTCATCGACTTCGATCGCGATGTCTGGGGTTATATCTCCCTGGGTCACTTCAAGCAGCGCACTGTGGCGGGCGAAATCGGCTCCTCCACCATGCCGCACAAGGTCAACCCCATCGACTTCGAGAACTCCGAAGGCAACCTGGGTCTGGCCAACGCCGTGTTCCAGCACCTGGCCTCCAAGCTGCCTATCTCCCGCTGGCAGCGAGACCTCACCGACTCGACCGTGCTGCGCAACCTGGGTGTGGCCGTCGGTTACTCCCTGATTGCCTATCAGGCGACCCTGAAGGGGATCTCCAAGCTGGAAGCCAACGCCGGTGCCATGGCCGCCGATCTGGACGCCAACTGGGAAGTGCTGGCCGAGCCGATCCAGACTGTGATGCGTCGCTACGGTATCGAGAAGCCCTACGAGAAGCTCAAAGAACTGACCCGTGGTCGCCGCGTCGATGCCGAAGGCATGCGTACCTTTATCGACACCCTCGAGCTCCCCGAGCACGTGAAAGTCGAGCTGAAGAAGCTGACCCCGGCCAACTATATCGGTCAGGCCCAGCGTCTGGTGGATCTGCTGAAATAAGCCGATAACCTGATACATCAGGGGCCCTGTGCACATTGCGCAACAGGGCCCCTGTTATTTTTGACGGCCATGCGTTTTGCCATACAAGAGGTATTGCCCAAGGCCCGCAGCCATCTTGGGCAAGACCTCTCCTGACTCTTTCTGATCTTTTGACGAGAAGCACTATGTACGAACTCAATCTGGATATCGCTCACTTCCTCGAGCACTACTGGCAGAAACGCCCGCTCCTTATAAAAGGCGGCTTCACCGACTTTCAGGATCCCATCAGCCCGGACGAGCTGGCGGGTCTGGCCATGGAAGAGGTCATCGAATCCCGTCTGGTGACCCGCTTCGACGGCAAGTGGGAAGCGGCTCACGGCCCTTTCGAATCTTACGATCACCTGGGGGAAGAGAACTGGACTGTGCTGGTGCAGGCTTGCAACCACTGGGCCCCCGAGGTACACGAGCTGGCACTGCCGTTCCAGTTCATTCCGGGCTGGCGCTTTGACGATGTGATGGTGAGCTTCTCCACCCCTCATGGTGGTGTCGGCCCCCACATCGACAACTACGATGTCTTCATCACCCAGGGTCAGGGAAAGCGTCACTGGCGAGTGGGCGATGCCAAGCCGCTCAACGAGTTTGCCGCCCACGCCGCCCTGCTGCACTGCGAGCCGTTCGAGGCGATCATCGACGTCATCATGGAGCCGGGCGATATCCTCTACATTCCGCCTGGATTCCCCCACGAGGGCTACGCCATCGAGCCCTCCCTGAACTTCTCCGTGGGTTTCCGCGCACCGGACGCAAAGGCGCTCATCTCGTCCTTTGCCGATCACCTGATCGACAACGAAATGCGTACCGAGCGCTACGGCGATGGGGATCTCAAACCCCGCGTCCGTCACGGCGAGATCCAGCCCCATGAACTACACCGCCTGCGCGAACTGATGCAGCAGGCTCTGGACGACGAGACCCTGTTCAAGGAGTGGTTTGGCACCATGATCTCCGAGGCCAAGCACGATCTGGACGTCAGCCCCATGGAACCTGACTACAGCGCCGAGGAAGTGGCCGACCTGCTGACCCAGGGCGAACCCGCCATCAAGGTGCCGGGCCTGCGCTCCGTCTGGTTCAGCGGCGAGAGCCGTACCTGCTACATCGACGGCGAAGCCTGGACCCTGCCGAGCGACGATGCGGCCGCCATCTCCCTGTTGTGTGACAAAGACATCATCACCCAGGCCGACATGGTGGAACTGGCCGATCAGGCCGGCTTCCTGCAGCTGCTGACCCGTCTGGTCAATCGCGGTTACTGGTTCTTCAGCTAATCGGGCTGGCTGACAAAGACGAAAAAGGCGCCTTGATGGCGCCTTTTTCATGAGCGGCGGCTTATGCCTCTCCAACCTCTTCGGACTCGTCTTCGGGGAGTTCGTCAAACAGGGGGTGGTAGAGCACTTCGCCGGCCATGCCTGCCAGGCCACCTTCCTGCAGCTCCATCGCCAGAAAGCAGTCGGCGGGAACTTCATAGATGCAGTGCAGACCGAACTCGCTGGCGGGACGAAAACCGAAGCGACCGTAGTAGGTCGGATCCCCGAGCACCACCACCGCCTTCCAGTCCATCTCCAGCGCCGTATCCAGCCCCTCACGCACCAGATCCGAGCCGATACCCTGCCCCTGCCAGTCCGGATGAACAGCAACAGGCGCCAGACCGAGCCAGGGCCCTTCCATGCCGTTAATGGTGATCGGGCTCAGCATCAGGTGCCCCATGAACTCGTACTCTTCCTCTTCGACCATGGTCACCACGGCAGCGCCACATTCGCGCAGGCGGTTGACCAGTTCGGCCTCATCGGAACGGCCAAAGGCGGCGCTCACCAGTTCATAGACCGGCAGCATGTCGCCGGGGCGCTCGGTTCTCAGCATACAGCGTTACTCCTCGTACAGCAGAGCGGGCATTATTCCACAAAGTGCCGGTCGGCCTGAGCACCTTTGTCCAGAAATGGGAGGGTGGGCTCAGGAAAGCGAGCCGCAAGCAGCCGCAGTACCCCTTGCAAGGCCACCGGCGTCATGGCCGTGATGGCCTCACCGTAGGCCGCGAACAGCTCGGCATCGTCCTGTTCCAACCTTGCCAGAGCAAGCTCGGGTCCCTGATGCCAGCGCCCGGCCAGCTCATCGATGAGCTCTGGCAGCTCCACCAGCAGCCAGAGCTGATGATAACGCCCCGCGACCGAAGCCCCATCACGCCCCCCTGCCGCGGGCAGCCCTGTGCGGCGCACCATCTTGTCAATCCAGGCGAGCCGCTGTTGCCGCTGCGTGCGGGTGAGCAGAACGGGCCCCTGGCGCAGCAGACTGGTCAGTTGCAGCAGGCAGGCAAGCCCCTGCTCGTCCCTGTCTTTTAGCAGCAAGCCACCCAGCAGATGCAACTGCTCGGGCTCGACCTGCTCCAGCTGACTGAGCGGATGGCACATAATGTCGAACAGGGCCCCATCATAGAGTGCTGCACCTGGCAAGGTGGGTATGCACTTGTCATCCAGAAACAGGGTGAGCTGCAACGAGCCGTCATGACCCGACCCGGCCGGTGCATCGGCACCATGCAAAATAGCCACGGCCACCCGCTCGTTCGCCAGCCAGGGCGCCAGTTGCTGCATCACTGGCTCGGGCAGGGGGACGGCCCTGTCCAGTCGCCAATAGCTCACCTCGCAAGGCTGCTGGGCAGTTCGGGCGCGCAGCCCGCGATAGTGCATGCCGAGTTTGGCCATCACCCGACCGGAGGCGAGGTTGCCCGGCATGTGACGGGCGGTCAACGCCGGCAGTTGCAAGGTGTCGAACGCAAATGACTTGACCAGCTGCGCAGCCCGGGTAGCCAGCCCCCGGTTCTGCCAGGGGACGCCGACCCACCAGGCCAGCTCGCCGTTCCAGTGCAGCGAAATCACCCCGACCAGCGGGGCCACTTCAGCCCCCTGCGGCAGCGTCATGGCCCAGCTCCAGCCAAGCCCCAGCGCGCCCTTGCGCCCACTGCTGGCGAGCCAGTCACGGGCGCCTTCCGGCGGGTAAGGGTGAGGAATATTGAGGGTATAGCGGGAGAGCGCCTCGTCGGCGCAGTAGCGCACCACATCGGCCTCATCGTCGGCCAGCAATGGCCGCAACACCAGGGGGCTGCCAGAGGGTGACGCCAGACCGGATTCACGCAGCAGGGGCACGGCCAAGCGGCGGGCAAGCAGGCGCTTGAGCACGGCGCCCATGTCGTCATCCGCGGTCAGCACCAGATCGGCCCCGAGCGGCCCCAGGGTGAGCAGGCCGCTCTCCTTGGCCAGGGTCAGCAGAGAGGGGGACGCGCTGATCAGGATCTGACGGCTGGGGTCGACATGAGGATCCGCGCTCAGATCGCCGTCGAGCCAGGCCGCCAGCAGCCCGCTGGCGGACAAGATGCCATCAGGGGGACAGCCAGACCAGAGGTCAGCCCCCTGCCCCAGATGGGGTGCGCTCTCTTTGCACAACAGCAGTTTCCAGCAATGACCCTGCTGCTGCCAGGCTTGCAGCACTGGAGACCAATGGGGTTGCCACAGCGCCCGCTCGATCAGCAGCTCCATCAGCTTGCCTGACAGGCTGCAGGCAGGCTCAGGTGACGGGGATGGGCCTCGAGGCGGGCGATCCAGGCCCGGATGGCAGGCCAGCCCTGCAAGGAGAAGATCCCCTCCTCCGCCACATGGGTGTAGGCATAGAGCGCCATGTCGGCGATGGTCGGCGTCTGCCCACACAGGTAGGGACTCTGTTTCAGCTGCTGCTCCATCACCGCCAACGCCTGCTCGCCACCGGCCTTGAGGCCATCGAGCCGTGCCTCCTGGGCTTCCGGCCGCCCCAGATGGTGGACGATGAAGCGCGCCACGGCTATGTAGGGCTCGTGGCTGTACTGCTCGAAGAACAGCCACTTGAGCACCTCGGCCTGCTGGCGGGGATCTGCCGGCCAGAGCGCCGAGCCCTGCGCCAGATAGAAGAGGATGGCATTGGATTCCGCCAACGCATCCCCTTCATCGATGGCCAGCACGGGGATCTTGCCGTTGGGGTTCATAGCCAGAAAGGCCGGGTTTTGGGTGTCACCAGCCTGGATATCCACCGGTACCCAGGTCAGAGGCAGCTCGAGCCAACGGGCCAGCAGCCACACCTTGTAACAGTTGCCAGATCTCAGGTCGCCATACAGACGCATACAGACTCCTTGTCAGCGCAGGAGATTGAACAGGATAAAACAGACTCTCAGGGTGCCAGCCGCTCTATGTGCCAGCCATCGCCCTCGCGGGTGTAGTAGAAGCGATCGTGCAGGCGATGCTCGCCCCCCTGCCAGAACTCTACCGTGTCGATCACCACCCGATAGCCGCCCCAGAAGCTCGGCAGCGGCACTTCGCCATTGGCAAACTTCTGCTTGAGCTCGAGGAACTTGGCCTCCAGCACGCCGCGGGCCGAGATGCGGGTCGACTGCTTGGAAACCCAGGCAGCTATCTGGCTATCCTTGGGGCGACTGTGGAAGTACTTCATCACCTCGAAGGTGCTCATCTTATCTACCCGCCCAGTCACGTGCACCTGGCGGTCCAGGGTGTGCCAGGGGAAGAGCAGACTGATGCGGGGGTTGCCTTCCAGCTGGTGTGCCTTGCGGCTGCCCATGTTGGTGTAGAACACCATGCCCTGGGCGTCGTAGTGCTTGAGCAGCACGGTGCGCTGCCAGGGCTGCCCCTCGGCATCCACGGTCGCCACCACCATGGCGGTGGGATCGGTCAACTTGGCCTCACAGGCCTGGGCCAGCCACTTCTCGAACAGGGCCAGGGGGTCGGCCGGCAGATCGGCCCGGTGCAATCCGCCCCGGGTATATTCACGGCGCAGATCAGCTACATCCATCATCTTGATTTTCCTTCTCTCTTTTTGCCGCCGATGCGGCCATGCGTGCTGGCATTGTGCGACGAGCACGCCATGGGTACAAGCCTCGGGGCGGCCAAATGCCAGCACCAAAAAAGAAAGGGAGGCTTGCGCCTCCCCTTTTCTGCCCACACCCGGCTGCGGGCTTATTGCTTGCCGGCAGCCGGTGGGCAATGGGCCAGCATGCGCTGGTTATACTCGGCCGCATAGGCCCTCAGCCTGGCCTGAGCCTCTTCCTGACCGGGTCTGATGACATCCCCCAGCCCATCGAGGTAGCGCACGCCACAACGCGCCTTGGCGGCGTCCTGCTCATTTGCCGCAATGCCGGGCGCCACTTCGCCGCGCCCGGCCCGCACTATCAGCCGGTAATCCTGCCTGGCAAGGCTGGCGCTGACCGTCTGCTCCAAGGTGTCGGCATCCGCCTGACACCCGCCAAGCAGAGCAAGCAGCAGCAAGCCGGTGGCTCTCATGCCCGCCTCCGCTGCCAGCCGAACAGGGCCAGGGCCAGCGCCAGTGCCCAGAAGCCAAGAGCACCACCGCCACCACCACCCGAGCTGCCGCCACTTTGCGCGACCGGCAATTTGAGCGGGCTGATGGCGAAGAAGATGTTGTCGCTACAGGCCACCTTCAGCCTGACGCTGCTGGTGAGGTTGGTCGGCAGAGTCACGGTGGCCGAGCCACTGTTGGGCTGGCTGGTGGCCAGGGTCGACCAGTTTGCCCCCTCATTCTGAGTCACGAACAGGTTTACCTTGCTGCAATTGATTGGCGCAGCATTGGTGCCTGCCACATCCCAGCTGACGGCCTGGCTGGCCCCCGGCGTCACCGTCACGCCCAACGGGCTGGTCAGGCGGAAGGCGCTGCCGGTATTGACCACCTGCACCTTCATGTCATCGCTGGCGACGCCGCCCTGGCCATCACGCACAGTGAGCCGGAAGTTGAGCTCCCGGTTGGTGGTGGGCCAGGCCTCGCCCTTGGCCAGGGTACCGGTCAGCAGGGAGGGCAAGCTGGGCAGGATCCGCTCCGGCGAGCTGGTGGGCGAGACGAACCGGAACAGCGGGCGGGTACCATCGTCGATCATGTCGAGGGTGCTGCTGGACTCTGTGCCCAGATCGATCTGCTCCCAGGTGTAGGTCAGGGGATCCTTGTCCAGATCCGCCCCTGCCCCTCTGAGCACGAAGGGGGTATTGGCAGGAATGGCGTAATTGGCACCTGCTGCGGCCTGAGGCGCGTTGTTGCTGAAGCTCAGCGTGGTGCCACAGGTCGGTACCGTGGCCATGTGCGCTCGCATCTGCTCGATGGATTTGCTGTGGAAATAGGGATCACCTTGCCGCTGGATGTTTTCATCCCCACAGATACCGGCATAGGCCATGATGGAAGTGCCGCTGCCCGGTTCCCAGGCCTGATTGGCTACCCGGTTGCCACCGCCGCAATTGTTGGTGGTACCGTTGAAGGTGTGATCGGCACCGAACTGGTGGCCGATTTCGTGGGCCACATAGTCGATAAAGAAGGCATCCCCCACTGGCGTTGGCGAGCCTGTCACGCCTATCGACTTACGCACGGTACAGAGACCCCCCAGGCTTGCCAAGCCGCCACCTTTGGTATTAAGCACATGGCCAATATCGAATTCCCCCAGAGCCCTATCGGGCAAGCTCTGTGCATTGGCCTGTACGGCGCTGTTGAGATTGGCATCACTGTCACTATTGGTGAAGGGGTCACTGGCTGGATCGGTAAAGATGATGGCGTCATTGCCGCTGGCCAGCTTGAACTCGGCCCCCACGTCGCGCTGATATACCTCGTTCATCCGGTTGAGCAGGGTGGCAATCGCCCCCATGGTCAAGACCTTGGAGCCACCGTGGAACTGGGTATACTCTCCGGTCGCCGAGATGGCGATGGTATAGCGCTTGCGCTCGTTGCCATCCACCTGCACCTTGCGGGCCAGGGTGTTGGCGCCACGGCCGATCACCTTGTCGGCCTCCTCTTCCAGCCGGCTGTAGGCATCCTGCTGGTAGTAGACGGCATAGCCTTCGGCATTGGGCAGCGGGTCGACAAACACCATCTTGCCCTGATGGCTGAACATGGCGTGGAAGCCTTGCGGACCGAGATCGAAACGGCCCGTCTCTACCGGCTCCGCCGGATTATGGCCCTTGAAGGTCAGGATATCGGGGTACTTGGCGGCAAGATCGGCAGGCAGCAGGTCATAGGCCTGCAGCGCGAAGGTCACTTCCCCCCCGTCAGGCAGGGGCAAGGTCAGCTGGCGCCCCCCGGCCTGCAGGCCGACAAAGTAATCGAGGGGCACCTTGGCCACCCGAAACTGGTTCGCCCGCACATCATAACCGTCGGCCGCCGTGGCGCGCGCCGCCACCGTACTCCACTCCTTGGCCGCCAGAGCTCATCAGGCTGGCCACAACCAGCGCCAAAGGCGAATATTTCATCAGCTGCATCTTTTCAGTCCTTTTAAATGCACTCATCTGAACTCTAGCTGGCATCATTTTCCTGCTGGTCCGATTAGTCCAGCGCCATCGTCTATGCATTTCCCGAATGGGGAGTGTTGCGCCAACCCTGTCTAACCCCTATCATTGCGCGGATTTATCAGTTTTAGAACCGCGCTCGATAGGGAGGCGGTTCATCTTTATCTGGCCAAGGTTAATCTCATGCTCAAGTCCCCACTGTTGCCCCGTTCCGGGGATCTGGTCGTTGCCATAGTTGACGATGTATTAGGCCAGGGTCTCACCCTGGACAGAGCCTATGCACGCCACTTCTCCGGCATCGAAATCAAGCCACAAGAACAGGCAAGGATTGCCCTGGTCACCGGCGACCTGCTGCGTCGCCTCAGCCTCTACTGCGCCCTGACCGGTATTCAGGTGCGTCAGGCCGAAAAAAACGTCTGGCCGCTGCTGCACAGTTGGCACGCCTTCCACAAGATAGTTCAGTCCAACCATCCAACCCTGGATCGCTTCAACGAAGAAGCATTCCGTCGCCGCCTGACAGAAGCGAAGAAAAATCCGGTGCTGATGGATGGTTGCCCTGCCTGGCTGGAAAAGCTGGGCAGCGAGCAGTTGGGCGAGGCCTGGCCTGCAGAGCGCGCCGCCCTGGCCTGGATGCCCAAGCGTTACCTGAGGGTCAACACCCTCAAATGCACGCGGGAACAGCTGCAAGCCGCACTGGCCAAGGAGCAGGTCAACACAATTCCGGTTGAAGGGGTCGCTACCGCCCTGCAGGTCACCTCTGATGCCGCCCTGTTTCGCACCAAGGCGTTTGCCGATGGCTGGTTCGAGCAGCAGGACGCAGGCTCCCAGCTGGTTGCAGCGGCGCTGGAAGTCACCCCTGGCATGCGAGTCATCGATGCCTGCGCCGGTGCCGGCGGCAAGACCCTGCACATCGCCGCCATGATGGAAGGCAAGGGCCGTCTGCTGGCAATGGATGTGGAAGAGTGGAAGCTGGAAAACCTCAAGCAGCGCGCCCGCCGTGCCGGTGCCCACAACGTGGAAACCCGCGTCATCGAGAGCAGCAAGACTGTCAAGCGCCTCAAAGGCACTGCCGATCGCGTACTGCTGGACGTGCCCTGCTCCGGTCTTGGCGTGCTCAAGCGCAATCCGGATGCCAAATGGCGCGACACCGCCGAGCGACTGCCGGTGCTGGTCGCCTTGCAAGAGGAGATACTGCAGCGCTACAGCCAGATGGTGAAGGTGGGGGGTCTGCTGGTCTATGCAACCTGCTCCATCCTGCCCCAGGAGAACCGTCAGCAAGTGGACAAATTCCTGGCTGCCAACGACAACTATCGTCTGCGGGATGACCACACCGTCAGCCCGTCAGCGACCGGCTTCGACGGCTTCTATATGGCGCGGATCGAGCGCATCAGCTGATCCTGTCTGCCGTGATAAAAAAGGGGAGCCATTGGCTCCCCTTTTTGCATGATGCAGATGCGACCTTATTCGGCAGCAACGTCATCCTGCTTGTGCTTGGCGGCAGTTTCCTTGATCAGGGTCTGCAGCTCGCCGGCCTGGAACATCTCGATCAGGATATCGCAGCCACCGACCAGCTCACCCTCTACCCACAGTTGCGGGAAGGTGGGCCAGTTGGCGAACTTCGGCAGCTCGGCGCGGATGTCCGGATTTTGCAGTATGTCGACATAAGCAAACGGCTCGCCACAGGACATCAGAGCCTGGGAGGCCTGGGCAGAGAAACCGCAGCTGGGTAGCTTGGGGGAACCCTTCATGTACAGGATGATGGGATTGTCAGCCAGCTGCTGTTTGATCTTTTCAATAGTTTCCATAGGTGCCTCACTAGAGCGATTTCGGCGGCCATTCTACTGCAATCCTTGCAGACCACAAACTGACAAACCGTCCTGGATGCAAGAAGTGATGAATCAATACGCCGTAGCTTGATCCGGATCATGGCGAGAATCAAGAGTTGTTAGCCCATCTTTGATGCTGGTACAATCGACGGGCTTTGGGCCATCTGGCCCCATCATTTCAAGAACAATTCTTTTCAAAATAGAAAAGAGTACGCAATGTCTTGCAACCGTCGCCTTCGCACGGCCAGCCAATGGAGAGTAGAAAATGGCTTTCGAACTTCCCGCTCTGCCCTACGCAATCAATGCCCTGGAACCGCACATCTCCCAGGAAACTCTGGAATATCATCACGGCAAGCACCACAACACCTACGTGGTCAACCTGAACAACCTGGTGCCAGGTACCGAGTTTGAAGGCAAGTCTCTGGAAGAGATCATCAAGACCTCCACTGGCGGCATCTTCAACAACGCCGCCCAGATCTGGAACCACACCTTCTACTGGCACTGCCTCTCCCCGAACGGTGGCAACGAGCCAACCGGCGCCCTGGCTGATGCCATCAACAAGGCGTTTGGCTCCTTCGCCGAGTTCAAGGATGCCTTCACCAAGTCTGCCATCGGCAACTTCGGTTCCAGCTGGACTTGGCTGGTGAAGAAAGCCGACGGCTCCCTGGCCATCGTCAACACTTCCAACGCCGGTTGCCCGCTGACCGAAGCCGGTACTACACCGCTGCTGACCGTCGACCTGTGGGAACACGCCTACTACATCGATTTCCGCAACCTGCGTCCGAAGTACATGGAAACCTTCTGGAACCTGGTGAACTGGGAATTCGTGGCCAAGAACCTGGCTGCCTGATAGCCGCTTCTTGCCAAAACGCCCCGCACTGCGGGGCGTTTTTTATGGCAGAAATGAGCCTGCAGCGGATATGAAAAAGGCGCCCGAAGGCGCCTGTTATCAACAGCCAGTGGCATCACTGGTCTATCTCGTCCAGATAGTCATCCAGATTGGCATCGTCGGCTTTCTCCGCCGGCGTCTGCTTGAACTCGGTCTGACGACCGGTCACTTTGTTCTGGTTGTGCTGCAGATAGAAATCCTTGGTCAGAGCATAAGGATCGAGCGCGTTATCGATGATCCTCTCCTGATCGATCAGCTTGGAGCGGGTACCCAATCCATCCAGCATCCAGTGGGTGACTCGCAGCGGCAGCGTCAACAGGGCATAGGGGAAGTAGATGGTATCTATGGTATCCCCCACCAGCTTGCGCGTCGTGGTAGGACCGTAGACGGGCACCATCAGATAGGCACCATCGCCGATATCGGCACGACCCAGTACTGTATTGAGTTCCAGCTTGTCGCGTTCGAGCCCGGCATGCTTGGCCACATCGAAGATACCCAGCAAACCGATAGTGGTGTTGAGGGTAAAGCGGCCGAGGTTGGTCCCCGCGCCTTGCAAGTCACCGGTGATCAGATGGTTGACCATGCTGCTCGGCTCGTTGAAGTTCTCAACCAGGTTCTCGATGCCATCCTTCATGCCTTGCGGAATATAGCGGGCATAGCCATGCACAACGGGGCGGGCCACATAGGGCTCCAGCACATCGTAGTTGACCACCCACATGGCCCGGTTTGCCCCCTGGAAGGGGTCGCGGCCATCGCTGGCAGTACTGGTCGCCTCGGGCCGACCCGGTGCTTCATTGAGATCAAGACTCTCGGGGCCCGGCTTGGGTGGGCCACCCGCACAGCCTCCCAACAACAATGCCGCCATCAATGCCACTGAACGCACATACATATGGAAGTCCTAGTTTTTTATTGTGATTAATCCGAATTATAGGCACCCGCCCCATAGAGGGGCGGGGCAAAGGGGTATTAGAGGGCGTGATCGATACGGATGTCAATCGGCGCTGAAGGAATCGCATCCGTCGGGACAGATGTCGATACCCCTTCGAACGCCCCTTCCTTGTTCATGACGTTGCCGCCGCGAGAAAGCCGTGCCTTGAACTGCAGTTGCGGATAGGCGGAAAGCTTGCTGCCCTCCATCATGGCATCACCATCCCCCAGAGAAAGGGTAACAGGCAAAGTGGGTCCTGCGATGCGCTTCACGGCGATGGGCATGGGCGGCCCATTGGGCACCACGGCAAAAACGAACAGATGAGCATCTTCCGGCATCTGAATGCCGGCAGCCAGGGTGACATGGATCGGAAACTCCCCTTTCTTCACCTCCAGCTGTTTCCCCTGCTCATCACGCTTGTTGGCTGCACCAGGGGTCGTCACCGCTATGCCACGCTGCTTCAACTGCTGCTCGGCATAGTCGATGGAGCGCTCCACCATGGCGTAGCGGGTCGAGCCCTTCTCCATCAGCGGCAGCATCTCGCGCCAACGCATCAGCGCTGTCTTGAAGTCCTCTTTTTGCAGCGCCATGAAGGCATAGACGGATCTGGCCTCTATGTTGGCCGGATCCAGCGCAATGGCGCTGCTCAGCAGTTGATCGGCCTGGGCATCATCCCCCGTCATCATCAAGGCCTGGGCGTAGGGCACGGCTACCATGGTCTTCTGCGGAGCCAGATCATAGGCGCGCTCAAGGGCCTCGCGGGCCATGTCAGGATCATTGCCATCCAGCGACAAACGACCCAGCAGCAGCCAGCCACGGTAATCATTCGGCTCGTCTTTCAGACGGGTGCGCAACGCCAGCATGAAGTCCAGCAGGTCCTGCTCGGTCACCTGGGCATCCCGCTCAACCAGAATGCGGTTGCTCAGCTCACCCAGTCGACTGCTGGCATCCTGCCAGCGCTGGACTTCCTGCCAGGCGCCCAGCTTGTAATAGAGCCCCAGACTCACCACCACCAGCACCAGCACACCCGGGATCCAGATCAGGCTCTTGCCGCCACGGGCGCTCTGCTCCACATCGGGGATGTCATCCAGCAGGCTGCGTTGCAGCTCGACCAGGGATTCCGGCTCCTCAGCCAATATTCCTTGCTCGCGCTCTTCGCCGATTTCCAGCAAACGCTGACGATAAAGCTGCTTGTTGAGAGCCGAACGGCTGATGCTCTGCTTGCCCTCACCACGCCACAGCGGCATCGCCAGGGTCAGACTCACCAACACCAGCAAGGCCGCGATCACAATCAAAAATGCGGTCATTGTTTCTCTTCCTCTTTGAGCAGGGCAGCCAGACGATCCTGCTCCTGTGCGCTCAGGGCGCTATCCGCCTGTTTGGCCATGACGGGACGACGGCGACTGCGCACCACCACAGTGACGGCGCCAATGACGATGACCAGCAGCGGGCCGAGCCAGAGGATCAGGGTCGACGCCATCAGCGGCGGGTTATACAAAATGAAGTTGCCGTAGCGGGCGACCATGTAGTCCACCACTTCCTGCTTCTCCTTGCCCTCGCGCACCATCTGGTAGGTCTTGTCCCGCAAGTCCTTGGCAAGCCCTGCATTGGAATCGGCGATGTCCTGGTTCTGACACTTGGGGCAGCGCAACTCGCGGGTCAGCTCGCGAAAAGTCTGCTCTTGCGCGGGAGTGTCAAAGGTATAGACATCAATCGCAGCCAAGGCCGGTCCTGCGCCACCCAATCCCGCCAGCAACAGCAGGGAGGCAATCAGTGTTTTCATCAGGCACCTTCTCATTTCATGGACTCGAAGATGGGCTTGAGGGTAGTGGCCCAGACTTGTGGATTCACATCCCCCACATGGCGATAGCGAATGATGCCCTGACTGTCGATAAAGAAGGTCTCGGGTGCCCCATAGACACCCAAATCCAGCCCCAGCATGCCATCCGGGTCATACAGGTTGACCTGATAGGGATTGCCAAGCTCGGTCAACCAGCGGATGGCCTTGTCCCGCTCATCCTTGTAGTTCATGCCGACAATGGGGATGCCCTGCTCCGCCAGTTGCTTGAGGTAGGTGTGTTCGCCGTAGCAGGTCGGGCACCAGGTAGCCCAGACGTTGAGCAGCATGGGGCGCCCCTTGAGGATGCTGCGATCATGCTGCTTGTTCAGGTCGTAGATGTCCTGCAGGGTGAACACGGGCACTTCCTTGTCCACCATCACTGACTCGAGCTTGGTGGGGTCGGAATAGAGCCCTTTGAACAGGAAGACAGCACCCAACAGAAAAATAATAAAGGGGATCAGAAACAGCCAGGTCTTCTTGTTCATGCCTTGGCCTCCTCTTCACGACGGCCAAAACGGTAACGCTTGTCCAGCATGGCCAGCACGCCGCCAATGGCCATGAAGACGCCACCGAACCAGATCCAGCGCACGAAGGGTTTGTAATAAATCCGTACCGCCCAGGCACCGTTGTCCAGCTGCTCGCCGAGCGCCGCATAAAGATCCCGGGTAAAACCGGCGTCAATCGCCGCTTCCGTCATCGGCATCCGGCTCACTGTGTACATCCGCTTCTCGGGTTTGAGCAGGGCCACCTGCTTGCCATCCTGGTGTACTTCCAGCACACCTTTGAAGCCGTCGTAGTTGGGGCCGTTCTTTTCCCGAATGCCGGTGAAAACAAACTCGTAATCGGCAAACTGCACCCTGTCACCGGCCTGCATGCGCAGATCTTTTTCGATGCTGTAGTTCTGGGTACAGGCGATACCTATGATGCTGACGGCCAGCCCCACGTGCCCCAGGATCATGGCCCAATGGCTGTTGCCCAGCTTGCGCACCCCGGTAGCGAAGGAGTGCTTGTGGGTGGCGCGTACCCAGGTCTCCTGGATGCTGGTGATGATGATCCAGGCGCCCAGACCAATTCCCACAGCAGCCCAGGGTTTGAACGCCTCGGCCAGCCACAGTGGCAGCAAGATGGCGGCGACCAGACTCAGAACCAGAGCGAAGATCACCTTGCCCTTGAGTTCGCCCAGCCCCTGACGGCGCCAGCGAAACAGCGGGCCAACCCCCATCAACAGGGCAAACGGAATGATCAGCCAGCTGTAGATGTGGTTGAAGAAGGGAGTACCTATGGAGATGCTGCCAAGCCCCAGCTCCTTGTGCACCAGCGGCAACAGGGTGCCGAGCAGCACGGTGAGCAGACCCGCCACCAGCATGATGTTGTTACCGAGCAGCAGGGTCTCGCGACTCCACAACTCATGCTTGCCATGGCTCTTCACCTGAGAGCCCTTGAAGGCAAACAGCAGGAGCGAACTGCCGATCACCGCCAGCAGGAAGCCCAGAATAAACAGGCCGCGGGTCGGATCGGAGGCAAATGCATGCACCGATACCAATACGCCGGAACGCACCAGGAAGGTGCCGAGCAGGCTCAGGGAGAAGGCGGATAGTGCCAGCAGCACTGTCCAGGCCTTGAAAGTGGCCCGCTTCTCGCTTACCGCCAGCGAGTGCAGCAGGGCAGTGCCTGCCAGCCAGGGCATGAAGGAGGCGTTTTCTACCGGATCCCAGAACCACCAACCACCCCAGCCGAGCTCGTAATAAGCCCACCAGGAACCAAGCACTATGCCCAAGGTCAGGAAGACCCAGGCCGCCATGGTCCAGGGACGGGACCAGCGCGCCCAGGTGGCGTCGAGACGCCCCGTCATCAGGGAAGCGATGGCAAAGGCAAAGGCGACCGAGAAGCCCACATACCCCATGTAGAGCATGGGCGGATGGAAGATAAGACCCGGATCCTGCAACAAAGGGTTAAGATCGCGGCCATCCACAGGGAAGTAAGGCAGGGTCCGGGTGAAGGGATCGGAGGTAAACAGCACGAAGGCGGTAAACCCGATGGAGATCAATCCTAGCACCCCGAGCACCCGCGCCACCGCATCGAGCGGCAAACTGCGACTGAACAGGGCCACTGCCGCCGTCCAGCCTGCCAGGGTCAATACCCATAGCAGCAAGGAGCCCTCATGAGCCCCCCAGACGGCAGAGATCCGATACGCCAGCGGCAAGAGGGTATTGGAGTTGGTAGCCACATACTGCACGGTAAAGTCGTTGTCGATAAAGGCCCAGGTCAGGCACAGAAACGACAGCAACAACAGCAAAAACTGGGCATAGGCCAGCGGACGGGCGGTCGACATCATGCCAAGGCGCCCCCACTGGGCGCCGAGCAAGGGATAAACCCCCAGCAAGATGGCGATGGCAAAGGCCAGGATCAGTGAAAACTGCCCTAATTCCGGGATCATTTCAGAGTTCCTTCAGGTTGAGTTGCAGCACACACCTGTGCGCGGGTGAGAAACGATGAAAACGGCGAGCAGGTAGCCAGACTCATTGCTTGGCTCCCTTCAACTGCGCCTCGGTATATTCCGGTTTGAAATGCATGCCATTGGTGGCCTCGGCCACTTCCGGCGGCATGTAGTTTTCATCGTGCTTGGCCAGCACCTCGAACGCCTCTACCGTAGTGGCGTTCTTGAGGGTCCCCTGGGCTACTATGCCCTGCCCTTCCCGGAACAAGTCCGGCAGTATGCCGTCAAACTCGACGGTCACCAGATGTCCGCCATTATCCACCAGCTTGAAGGCTACTTTGAGGCTTTGCTGATCCCGCTGCACGGAACCCGGTACCACCAGCCCACCGATGCGCAGGCGCTGCCCCTCTTCGGGCTTGATCTTGTCCGGTCCCTTGCCTTCTACCAGCTCACTCGGGGTGTAGAAGAGATCGATGTTCTGGCTGAGGGCGTAGAGCACCAGGCCGATCACGGCGGCCAAACCGGCACTGATCGCCAGTATGATGGTGAGGCGTTTTTTGCGTCTCGGGTTCATAGGGTGTTCTCCATCTGCTGGGCCGCCTTGCGGCGGGCCTCTCGCGCCTGCTTGCTACGCAACTCGCCAAGCAGGCTGCGGGTTTTTATACGGGTGGAAATGACGATGCCAACCAGGCAGATCAGGGTCAGACCAAAAGAGAGCCAGACATAGAAGGCGTAACCGCCCATCGCCATGAAGTCACTGAAAGAGGCAAAGTGCATGCTTACTTCTCCTGCTCGGCAATATCTTTGACCCAGGGGCGATGCCACTCCCGCATCAAGAGCTCGTTTCGAAAACGCATCAGGGTCAGGGCTCCGAGGAAGGCGGCAAACGCCAGTATCATGATGAGCAGCGGCCACAGCATCTCGGGGGAAATGGAGGGTTTGTCAAACTTGGTGATGCTGGCGCCCTGGTGCAAGGTGTTCCACCACTCCACCGAGTAGTGAATGATGGGCAGGTTGATCACCCCCACCAGTGCCAGAATGCCAGCGGCGCGGCCTGCCACCACCTTGTCGCTGAAAGCATTGTAAAGCGCGATCACACCAAGATAGAGAAACAGCAGGATCAGCTCCGAGGTGAGGCGCGCATCCCATACCCACCAGGTGCCCCACATGGGTTTTCCCCAGGCAGCCCCGGTGAACAGTGCAATAAAGGTGAACACGGCGCCGACCGGCGCAATGGCCGCCACCGTCATGTCGGCCATTCGCAGTTGCCACACCAGCCCGATAAAGGCGGCCACCGCCATGGTGGAGTAGGCCCCCATGGAGAGAATCGCGGAAGGAACATGGATATAGATGATCCGGAAAGAGTCACCCTGCTGATAGTCGGCCGGTGCAAAGGCCAGCCCCCAGACAGTGCCGATGATAAATGACAGCAGACTTGTCACGGCAAACCAGGGCAGCAAGGTCCCTGCCAGCCCATAGGCTCGCTCGGGTTTAGCGTAAGGGTGCAACCATTTCCACATAGCTCACAAAACCTTTTGTTATTAATTGTTTGGCGAGGCCTACCATACTGACCTCGGGGTGACATCAAATACCCCGAAAGCAATAAGCGACCCTCTTCTTGATCCATCGCAACATTATTTTTCCACAATGACCCATCAGGAGCCCTGTGCTCATCCCCAACGTCAGTTCAGGCTGACCCTGAGCGCCGCCGATACTGCCAGCGGAGTCAGGGTCAAAGCCCCCACCAGCATGGCGGCCAAAATAGCGAGCTGGCCAGCATAGGGCAAGCCCATCCCCGCCGCATCGATGGCGGAGGTGGCAAAAATCAGTACCGGAATATAGAGCGGCAGGATCAGCAGGCTCAGCAAGACACCGCCCTTGCGCAGCCCCACCGTCAGGGCGACGCCGACTGCCCCTAGCAGGCTCAGCACAGGGGTTCCCAGCGCCAGGGTCGCGACCACGGCCAGATAGGTGTCCATGTCCAGCGACAACAGGATGGCAAGCAGCGGTGAGACCAGCAACAGTGGCAGCCCTGTCAGCAACCAGTGAGCGATCACTTTTGCCAGCGCCAGCAGCCCGAGTGGATGAGGCATCAGCATCATCTGCTCAAGCGCCCCATCGCTGAAATCATCCCGAAACAGCCGCTCAAGGGAAAGCATGGCCGCCAGCAAGGCAGCCACCCAGATGATACCGGGGGCAATGCGGGCCAGCAGCTTGGGTTCGGGGCCTATGCCGAGGGGAAACAGGGTAATGACGATCAGGAAAAACCAGAGCGGGTTTAAAATGTCGGAGCGCTGGCGCAGAGCCATCAGCAACTCGCGGTGAATAAGCTGGATTACGGCGCGCAACATCAAGCTACTCCTGCAGCAAAGGGGTCAGCGACAGGGTCTTTAACCGTCCCTGCATCAGAGTCATGTCCTGGTGGGTGGTGAGGATCACCATGCCTCCCCGCTCGGCGTGGGCCAGGAAGAGGCGTTCCAGTACCTTTACCCCCTGCTTGTCGATGGCGGTAAAGGGCTCATCCAGGATCCAGAGCGCCGGTTTATCACTGAGCCAAAGCCTTGCCAGTGCCACCCGGCGCTGCTGACCGGCGGAGAGTTGCCCGCTGGGATTGTCCTCGAAACCGGCAAGCCCGACCTGGGCCAGCACTCGCCACAGATCCACCCCGGTTTGGGTCGGATTATGCAGTTTCTGATAGAAGGCGAGATTTTCGAGCGGTGTCAGCGCCGCCTTGACACCGGGCTGATGGCCCAGATAGAGCAGGTTGGCATGATATTCATCGCGACAGTGGCGGATATTTTCGCCATTCCAGCATATTTCACCGGCAAACGGCTGGGACAGACCCGTCAAGAGGCGCAACAGGCTGGTCTTGCCCACACCGTTGGGACCTTCAATCTGCACCAGATCGCCGGGAGCCACCACAAAGGAGAGGTGTTCAAACAGAGTGCGATCTTCACGCACGCAGCTCAGATTGTTAACTTGAAGCAGCATGAGGATGTAATCAGATGAAAAGAGGCGGCCTGCATATTAACACAGTATTAGAATGCGTCTTTTCAAAGATGCCAATTATCAGCAGGATTTGTGGGGAAGATCCCGCCTTTTCGGCGCGTAAAGCGGGAGATGAAAATCAGGAAGGCGAGCGCCTTCCCGATGACTTATGAGCGGCCTTTTCGCAATGAAATCAAGAGTTCAGCCTCGGCCTTTGGCAATTCGCACTCGTTCATGACCTCGTCGAGGTCGGCACCCAGCTCGACCATCTTGGCGGCTCGGCTGTAAAGGCGGCGTTCCGGATCCTGCAGGGTCAGCTCCTGCTGGCGATCGTTGACTTGCTGCATGGCCCCTTCGACCGACTGCAAACGCTGGCCCATGCCGATGGCCCCCGTGTGCAGTTCCATCATCTGCTTGCGCAGACTCTCGAGCTGGCCTTGCAGCGTCTCCACCCTGGCCTCGGACTCTCGTTGGCCACGTCGGCTGCTGATCACCCCGTACAGGGCCAGCACCAACGCCAACAAGGACACCCCCAAGGCAGCTATTTCAATAATCAAAACATCACCTTTCTATCAGAGGGAACCAATATCTTCCCACTCTTCATCGGAGAGCAGCTTGTTCAGATCGACCAGGATCAGCAGTTGACCATCACGGTTGCTGACACCCTGAATAAACTTGGCGCTCTCTTCGGTACCCACCGCAGGGGCGGCATCAATCTCGGAGGAACGCAGATAGACCACCTCAGCCACGCTGTCGACCATGATACCGATCACCTGCTTCTCCGCCTCGATGATGACGATGCGCGAGTTCTCGCTCACATCGCCGGAAGGCAGGCCGAAACGGGAACGGGTGTCGATGACGGTCACCACATTGCCGCGCAGGTTGATGATACCCAGCACATACTCGGGCGCACCCGGCACAGGGGCGATTTCGGTGTAGCGCAACACCTCCTGCACCTGCATCACGTTGATGCCGTAGGTTTCATTTTCCAGCTGGAAGGTGACCCATTGCAGCACTTCATCTTCGGCCAGATTCTGTGCAATATTGCGCTTTTCTGTCATGTTTTTATTCCTTTTATGAAAACGTCTACTGGTAAAACTAGCAATAAAACAGCACAAGTGCAGAAGTTATCAGCGACCTTCTATGTTGACCCCGCGCTCCAGCAGCAGGAGCAATTCCCTGACATGCAGCAGGGCGCACATCTTCTCCTTGACCATGCCAGCCAGCCAGGGGCGTTTACCCTCCTGATGACGCCATTTGACCTGATCACGATGCAATAACTCTGTGCCTTTCAGATGATGGCAGGCGAGCCCCCAGGGAGATTCACCCAACATGATCAGATACTTGTAATCCGGTATCTCCAGATGCTGACCCGGCATCACCCACTGCGCGGTATCCACCACGTTCATCTTCTGCTCGCGGGAAGTCATGATGCCACGATACCAGTCGGGCTGACCAAACAGCGACGAGACTTCGCCCATCTGATGGATCCCGCCAAGCTCGGTCAGGGGCACTGCAAAGGTGACGCCGGCAACTTCGAAGAACAGCGCCTGAAATTCCTTACCGGTATCGATGTTTTCCCAGGTCGATGGTGCCACCTCTTCTTGAGGCGCCTGCTCTACCGTCGTTTCTGTCATCACCAGCGTTGACGGTTCGGCCACAGCCGGGGCCGGCATCTCCTCTGGCCAGACAGGCTCAACCGGCAACAAGGCATCTTCAGCCTCGATCTGCAAGGGCTCGCTGACGACCTCTTCATGGCTCAGGGCATCCATTTCAAACTGCACCTGACCCACCTGGGCGAGCAATTCGCTCAGCTGTTCGAGCCGTTCATCCGCTTCCAGATAGGGTTGAACGACTACCTCGGGAGCAGCCAGAGGCTGGCGTTGCAACAAGATCACGGGAGCAGGTTCAAGCGCTTCTGACGGCTCCGTCTGCAGGACCTCATCCAACAACAGGGAATGGAAGTAATCATCCATTGCCCTCACTTGAGTAGTGTCTCTCATGATGTCACCTCATGAGCACGTTGACGCTCCTGGGCATCAAGATAGTTGAGCAAAGTCTCATAGGCATAAGTGCCGCGGCTGCTCGGCGAATAAATAGAAGGGGGAATGTGGAGCAAGCTGGCATCCCGAAACTTGGTATCGATGGGGATGACGGCGTTCCATACTGCATCGCCATGTTGTTCCTTGATGGACTTCAGGGTCATCAGGGAGGCGCGGGTTCGCTTGTCAAACATGGTGGGGATCACGGTGAAGCGGAACTTCTCCCGCTTGGAGCGTTGCATGATTTCGAAAGTTTTCATCATCCGCTCCAGTCCCTTGAGAGCCAGGAATTCGGTTTGTACCGGTACCAGGATCCGATCACAGGCAGCCAGGGCGTTGACCATCATGACGCCCAACACCGGCGGGCAATCGATGAGCACATAGTCATACTGATCCTGAATACGCAGCAGGGCACGCTTGATCACCAATCCCATCCCCTCCCGGTTGCCCATCACCCGATCCAGGGTGGCCAATGTGATGGAGGCCGGCAGAAGATGGATATTTTCGAATTTGGTTCTCAGCGTCAGTTTATTGACCAGCTCGGCAGTAGGCTTGGCAGCCTGAAACAACTCATAGAGAGTGCCGTCCAGCCGGTCTGAATCAAAGTCGAGATATGCAGTCAGGGAAGCATGGGGATCAGTGTCAATCAATAGCACCCGCTGTCCGCGCTGAGCCAGAATACCGGCTAACGAGACCACTGTGGTGGTTTTACCGACCCCACCTTTTTGGTTGGCAACCGTCCAAACAATCACTGTATCAATCCTGCCTTGTTGTTATACGTATGCCACCACCTGGCAGAGTGATCACCTTGACCTCGCCTGCCTCGACTGCCTGGTGCACTGCGGGAACCGGCTCCACCGTCACAGGCTTGACGGGAGCGGGGGCGGGTGGCACCCAGGCGAACTTGGAAATAGCGACCACCACCTTGCGATTCTGTAAACGTCCCTGTTCGCTGTCATTCCCGGTAAAGGGAGAAAACTCGCCGTAGGCCTCGTAAGCAAGTCGCTGGGGGGCAACTCCCTTGGCGATGAGAGCCGTGAGCACGGCCTCTGCTCTTGCCGCTGACAACGTCCAGTTGGAACGGAAAATTTCATTATTTATCTGCTGGTTATCTGTGTAGCCTCGCACTCTCACATAGTTATCGACCGGTTTGAGAATACTTGAAAGAGTATTGAGCACAGGCTCGGCATTAGTGCTCATAAAGGCACTGCCACTGCCAAACAAGAGTCCAGAGCTCAGCTCTACCGTCAACCAGTTGTCATCCAGCGTGAGCTTGACTACCCCCGCCTCCACCAGTGAGCCCATGTTTTCCTGCAATTGGGTATCTATCGTCGCAAGAGTCGTACCATCTTGCTTGATGGGGACACCAGAGATGGGAGCAATCGAAGGGGAGTCTTGTCTGGCACTCTCCAGCACTGCAGATGTGGCAGAGACCTCGCCGTTCAACAGAGATGTCCCCTGCCCTTCCAGCAAGCCATCGCTGCGTGGCGGCATGACGCTGAAAGCCTGAGTCATGCCATCAATGACGGCGCGATACTTGTCCTTGTTGACCAGCGCCACCGAGTAGAGCACCACGAACAGAGCAAAGATCAGCGTCATATAGTCGGCATAGGAAACCAGCCACCGATCGAGGTGCTCTCGACCTTGCAGGTGCAAACGATAGCGCTTGCGCATGGCTACTCTCCTTTCAGATAAGCCTTCAACCGCCGTTCAACCTGCGGGCCATTTTCGCCGTGAGCAATCGCCATCAAACCTTCCAGCGTCATCTCCTGAAACAGAGCGTAATGATAGTGAAAGGCGCGCAGACGATTGGCAATCGGTAGATAAAAGAGGTTGGCAAAGCCAACCCCATAGATGGTGGCAACAAAGGCAACGGCAATTCCGGCACCAAGAGCAGCGGGATCTTCCAGATTGAACATGGCCTGGATAAGACCTATCACTGCACCTATGATGCCAATGGTCGGACTATATCCCCCCATCGCCTCAAAGACACGGGCGGAGTGCTCGTTGCGCTCCTGCTCGATATCGATGTCCGCTTCCAGCAACATGCGGATATCCTCTATCGATACCCCGTCCACTATCATGGTGAGGCCCTGACGGGTGAACTCGTCACTCTCCTGATCGGCCTGATTTTCCAGTGCCAGCAGTCCCTGCTGGCGGGCGAATACCGCCCATCCCTGCAGCCGCTCGGCTTGATTGAGCAGATCCCAGGCAGGAGGGATCAACATCCAGCGCAACTGCCTGATTGCTTCGAGCAGATACTTGCGCGGTGTCTGCAAAATGACAGCACCCCAGGTGCCACCCACTACGATGACAAAGGCAGGGCCATCGAGCAGGGTGAGCAGGGTGCCGCCATGCCACAACTGGGCAATGGCAATCGCTCCCAACGCAAGGATCAGGCCGAACATGCCCATCTTTAGCGACCCAGCTCAACCAGGATACGCTGTGCCACCCGATCCAGCGGCAGTGATTCAGTGGCGATACCCGCCTTGGCAACAGCTTGCGGCATACCATATACGACACAGGACGCTTCATCCTGAGCCCAGATGGTTGACCCCTGCTCCTTGAGCAGGCGAGCGCCATCCCGGCCATCGGCCCCCATGCCGGTCAACACGATGGCAAGCACCTTGTCGGCATAGGTTTTGGCCGCTGAAGCAAAGGTAATATCGACACAAGGCTTGTAGTTGACCTTGTCGTTACCCTCGACAATCCGGATACGGGCACCGACACCACGCCCTTCCAGCAGCATCTGTTTGCCACCGGGCGCCAGATAGGCATGACCGGGTTTGAGTACATCACCATCTTCCGCCTCCTTGACCCCGATCTGGCACAGGCCATTGAGACGAGCGGCAAAGGCGGCGGTAAAGGTCGCCGGCATATGCTGGATAAGCAATATGGGGTGAGGAAAATCAGCGGGCAGCTTGGTCAACACATTTTGCAATGCAACCGGACCGCCGGTGGAGGTACCGATAGCCACCAACTGATAAGTCTTGCCACTGCGCTTGAACGCCGCCGCCGGCACACTCCGCTGTGGCTCGGCCTGACGATCACCAGGACGTGACAGCGAACTGCCCAATGGGCTGCGAGCAGCAGGTTCCGGCGCTTTGGCTCGAGCCGGCGCCGCCATCAGGAAGCGCTTGCGCGAAATATCCTTGACCCGTTGTTGCAACAGCCGGATCGCCTCATCCTTGTCACGGGCAATGTCTTCAAATTTCTTGGGCAGAAAGTCGAGGGCACCGGCATCCAGCGCATCGAGCGTGGCCTTGGCCCCTTCATGGGTCAGAGAGGAGAACATCAGGATCGGAGTGGGACACTTGGCCATGATCTCGCGTACGGCGCTGATGCCATCCATCACGGGCATCTCTATGTCCATGGTGATCACATCAGGCCGCAGAGCCAGCGCTTTGTCTACTGCCTCCCGTCCATTCTGGGCCGTGTCTATCACCGTCAGCATGGGATCCTGATTGATGATTTCACTGACCCGGCGGCGGAAGAAGCTCGAATCGTCGACAACTAGTACCTTGACTGCCATTGTTATTTTTCTAACTCCTTGGGCCTGAGCTATCAATGTCTACGCGCATACGCTTTGAGCAGACTCGGCACATCCAGAATGAGTGCGATACCACCATCGCTGGTGATGGTGGCCCCGGCCATGCCAGGGGTTCCTTGCAACAGGTTGTCCAGCGGCTTGATCACCACCTCTTCCTGGCCAATCAGGTTATCCACGACAAAACCTATCTGCTGGGTGCCAATCTGCACTATCACCACATGGCCCGTATCCTGCCGTGATTTCTTGTTCGTCCCTTTCACCAGCCACTTGTGCAGGTAAAAGAGCGGAATAGCCTTGTCACGCACTATGATAGTGAGCTGACCATCCACCACGTTGGCCTTTTTGAGGTCCAGATGGAAAATCTCGTTCACACACCCCAGCGGCAAGGCAAACGTCTGTTCACCCACTTCCACCATCAGCGTCGGCAAGATAGCCAGCGTCAAAGGCACCTTGATCTCGAGGCGGGTCCCTTTACCCCAGGTAGAATCGATATAGACGGAGCCATTCAGGCTCACAATACTGGTTTTCACCACATCCATACCGACACCACGGCCTGAGATATCGGATATCTCTGACTTGGTAGAGAAACCAGGCGCAAAAATCAGGTTGTAGGCATCGTTGTCACTCATACGAGCCGCACTGTCTGCATCCAGTACTCCACGACTGATGGCGATGGACTTGAGCTTCTCCGGATCCATGCCGGCACCATCATCCTCGATACAAAGCAGGATGTGGTCACCCTGCTGGGAGGCACTCAGGGTAATGGTGCCCTGACGTGGCTTGCCCGCTTTTTCACGCACATCCGGCATCTCGACCCCATGGTCACAGGAGTTGCGCACCAGGTGAACCAGCGGATCGGCCAGGGCCTCGACCAGGTTTTTATCCAGGTCAGTCTCTTCCCCGACCATCACCAGCTCAATGTCTTTCTTGAGAGTGCGAGCCAGATCGCGCACGACGCGCGGGAAGCGACCAAATACTTTTTTGATGGGCTGCATGCGGGTTTTCATTACCGCGCCTTGCAGATCGGCCGTCACCACGTCCAGATTGGCAACCGCTTTTGACATGTCTTCATCGTTGCTGGCGATGCCGAGGCTCACCAGACGATTACGAACCAGCACCAGCTCACCCACCATGTTCATGATGACATCCAGTGTCTTGGTATCTACCCGAACCGTGGTATCGCTTTGCACTGCATTTTCTGCCGGTGCTGACGGTTGTTTGACGGGGGCTGGTGCAGGTTTTGCGGTAGCAGCCGGCGCGGCGGTGGGTTTTGGTGCAGGTGCAGGCGTCGGCTTGGCCGCGGGAGCAGCGCTCACCGTAGCTGCTGGTGTTGGGGCGGCGGCTACCGGTGCTGCAGGTGGCGTGATACTGGTTTTCGGTCCCTGGCCACGACCATGCAGCTCATCAAGCAGACGCTCGAACTCATCGTCATCGATAAGTTCGTCGACTTCTTTTTGTACCGACGTCAAGGGGTTGACCTCGAGGGCACCGCTATGCTGACCCTGACCATGCAACTGGTCGAGCAAGGCTTCGAACTCGTCGTCGGTGATGTCACCGGTGCCGGTCAATATGGAATTGGCAACCGGGGTCGGCGCGCCGCCAGCCCCATGCAATTCATCGAGCAAACGCTCGAACTCATCGGCAGAGATTTCATCGATGGAGCCGCCACCATTGACGGGCAATGGTGCAGCAACCGTCTCGGGTTCGGAAGCCACGGCAGCAGTCTCAACCGGTTCGGCCTCCTGGGCAGGGGCGTTATTGCCCGCGGAGGCTGTCAGCAGCTGCTCTTGCCCCTCGGGCTTGCAGAGCTCATGCAGATCATGCAGGATTTCGGCAGATGCAGGGCTTGGTGGTTCGCGATTCTGCACCTGGGCAAACATCACATTGATGGCGTCCAGTGCCTGCAAAATAACATCCATCAACTCGGCAGTGACGGTTCGCTTGCCATTGCGCAAGATGTCGAACACGTTTTCGGCACCGTGACAGACGTCCACCAATTCTCCCAGAGAGAGAAAACCGGCGCCGCCTTTAACGGTATGAAAGCCTCGAAATATGGCATTCAACAGATTCTTGTCATCGGGTCGCTTTTCCAAGTCGACCAGTTGTTCGGACAACTGTTCCAATATTTCGGATGCTTCGACCAAAAAGTCTTGCAGTATGTCTTCATCAACTTCGAAGGCCATGCGTCACTCCATTAGAATCCCAGGCTAGACAGAAGATCGTCCACATCATCCTGACCATTGACCACATCGGAACGCGTCTCAGGGTTCATGATGGGGCCTTCGGCTTCAATCCCGCTTACAGGAAGGCGTTGAGATGAATGCTCAGCCGCAGCCTCACCAAACATAGTCAGCATTTCTATTAATTTTGTTTCAACTTCCTGAACCAGCTTGATGACCTTGCGGATCATCTGGCCGGTCAAATCCTGAAAATCTTGCGCCATCAGGATTTCTGTCAGCAGTTGCCGTAATTTATCGGCATCAGATTCAGAAGCCTTAATAAAATCATCCAGTTGGTGACATAAAGACTTAAATTGTCCGACATTCATGTCCCTGCTCATCAGGGCATTCCAGTTAGGCAGAACCAGCTGAATGTTGTCATTGAGCCGGTCAGCAATCGGCAGGCTGGCTTCAACCGCATCCATGGTGCGGTTGGCTGCCTTGTCAGTCATGTCGATAACATAGCTGAGACGCTCCCGGGCATCGGGAATATCATGGGTCGCCAGGTCGGGGATCCGCGGATCCAGCCGGAAATCCTGTAGGGAATCGTGCAGTTGTCGGGTCAGTTGACCCACTTTGTCAAAGAGAGCGGCGGCATTGGGGGCACATGCATCAGCAATGATGGTATCGGCCTGTTCAAATTCGCCTTGCTCAAGATGGGCAACAAGCATCCTTGCCTGATCGAGCGAAATCATTGCACTCGTTTTGGCCTTCATCCCTGCTGCTCCTTAGCCGATTCGTTCAAAGATTTTGTCGAGTTTCTCTTTGAGCGTTGCAGCGGTGAAAGGCTTGACGATATAGCCATTGACGCCCGCTTGGGCGGCTTCAATGATCTGTTCGCGCTTGGCTTCAGCCGTTACCATCAGCACCGGCAGATGCTTGAGTTTGTCATCGACGCGAATTGCCTTGAGCAAGTCGATACCTTGCATACCGGGCATGTTCCAGTCGGTGACCACGAACTGATAATCACCATTTTTCAACATTGGCAAGGCCGTGTTGCCGTCATCTGCTTCGTGGGTATTGTTAAATCCCAAGTCACGCAGCAAGTTCTTGATAATCCGGCGCATCGTTGAAAAATCGTCAACAATGAGGATTTTCATGTTCTTGTCCAAAATTCCCTCCTAAATAGCCGCCATAGCGGCTCACTTACATGATGCAGATCGCAGGTTTTGTTTTGCGGATTATGCCTTAGAGTTTTGTTTCAGTGTAGCTAGTACAAACACTTATACATGCCAATCTCTTAAACGAGCGCGTAATCTGTGCATTGCCTGACTGTGTATCTGGCTCACACGAGACTCGCTTACGTTCAATACCTCGCCTATTTCACGCAAGTTCAGTTCTTCATCGTAGTAAAGGGAGAGTACCAACGCTTCCCGTTCCGGCAAGCGTCCAATGTGTTCGGCCAGAGCACCTTGAAAACGCTCGGCTGCCAGTTCGTCAAACCCACTGTTGCTTCCAGCATCGTCGGGATGACCAATCACATCCTCGCTGACCCCCAGGTCCTCGATGCCGATTATCTTGCCGCAGGAGACATCCTGCAGCATGGTGTGATACTCGCCGAGACTGACTCCCATCTGGACCGCCACCTCGGTATCGCGGGCATCACGGCCGTGCGCTTGTTCAACATTTTCGATGGCTTCGGCGATGGCACGGCTGTTGCGGTGCACGGAACGCGGCACCCAGTCGCCCCGCCGTATCTCATCGAGCATGGAGCCACGGATGCGGATCCCGGCGTAGGTTTCAAAGCTGGCGCCCTTGCTGCCGTCAAAGTTGCGGGAAGCTTCAAGCAGCCCAATCATACCTGCCTGGATCAGGTCATCCAGCAAGACACTGCTTGGCAGGCGAGCCAATAAATGCTGGGCAATCCGCTTCACCAGTGGAGCATGACGCTCGACCAGCACATAGGAATCCTGATGACGCAAGTACGCTTGGGCTTTATTCACGGGAACCTTCCTGTGCTATGACCGGCTTTTGCAGCAAATTTTCCAGGAAAAATTCGAGATGACCGCCGGGTTGGTTAGGAATGGGCCAGCTTGCCGCCTTGTTGGCGAGGGCGCGAAACGCCAGCGCTGCAGGTGACTTGGGGAAGGCTTCGACAATCAGCTTCTGCTTGCGCACGGCAGCCCGCAGGTTGGTGTCGTAAGGCACGCAGGCCACCAGCTCCAGCGAGGTGTCCAGAAACCGGTCAGTTACCCGGGTCAGCTTGGCATAGAGCTCCTGCCCTTCGCGCAGGCTGCGCACCATATTGGCCACCACCTTGAAGCGAAACACACCGTGATCCTTGGAGAGGATCTTGATGAGGGCGTAGGCATCCGTGATGGAGGTTGGCTCGTCGCACACCACTATCATGATGTCCTGAGCGGCGCGAGTGAAACT
The DNA here is from genome assembly GCF_027705025.1 of Aeromonas sp. D3. Lineage (NCBI taxonomy): Bacteria > Pseudomonadati > Pseudomonadota > Gammaproteobacteria > Aeromonadales > Aeromonadaceae > Aeromonas > Aeromonas sp. D3. Next base: position 41,379 of record NZ_JAPDBE010000005.1, read on the forward strand.
CAGCACCATCTCGGAAATGCCCGCCGCCGTATCCACCATCAGGATATCGACCTGGGTCTTCATCTCGCTGAAGGCGCGGATAAGTTCGGCATGCTGCACCGGGGAGAGCTCCACCATGGACTGGGTGCCGGATGTCGCCGGCACTATCATCATGCCGTAAGGCCCCTCGACTATGATGTCGTCTATGGTGCACTCACCGGCCAGCACATGGGAGAGGTTGCGGTGTACCCGCAGCCCCAGCATGACGTCAACGTTAGCAAGGCCAAGGTCGGCGTCCAGCACCATCACGCGTTTGCCTTGGGCAGCCATGGCACCCGCCACGTTCAGGGTCACGTTGGTCTTGCCCACGCCACCCTTGCCACCGGAAACGGCGATCACTTTTACTCGATTGTTTTGACGCATTTTGCGCAGACCACTCGCCTGATCCATATGTATGTTACTCATAAAACTCCGAATCTTCGGCCTCGCCAAAGCCTGCCCCCCAGAAATAGGGTTCTTCTGTTTCCTGCTCCAGCGAGCCCATGGCAGCCCCGACGAGCTGCGCCGCATTGGCAACTTGAATATCTTCCGGAACCCTTTGTCCATCAGTGATATAGCTGATAGGCAATGCATTCTGGATACACACGTTAATCACTTCGCCCAGATTCAGACTCTCATCCAATTTGGTAAGTATGCAGCCGCTTAATGGAATACGCCGGAAATGGTCCACCGCCTCCTGCATCACTCGACGCTGGGAAGTGGCTGACATCACCAGGTAGCTGCGGATGCGAACCTTGGCATTTTTCACCAGGGTATCGAGCTGCTCGGTCAACCGAATATCCCGCTGCCCGACCCCTGCGGTATCGATGAGTACCAGCCGACGATGGCGGAATTGATAGAGGGCATTGGCCAGCTCTTCTGCATCCCGAACCTGCCGAACCGGACACCCCATGATGCGACCATAGGTCTGCAACTGTTCATGGGCACCAATCCGGTAGTTGTCCGTGGTGATGAGCGCCACCTGCTCGGCGCCATACTTCATGGCAAACCGCGCCGCCAATTTGGCGATGGTGGTGGTTTTGCCCACCCCGGTCGGTCCGAGCAGGGCAACGGCCCCACCTTGTCGTAAAATGTCGTCTTCGCTGATCTTGAGCTGGGCGGTCAGCACCTCGGCCAATTGGGCCATGGCCTGATGGATGGACATATCCTCAGGGATAAGGCCCGCCAGCTGATCGGCAAACGCATCGTCAAAGCCTATCTTCTTGAGTTCCTTGATGAGCAGGGCCCGCATAGGTTCACGGCGTTCCACTTCCTGCCACATCAGTCCGGAGATCTGGTGCTCCAGCAGCTTGCGAATGCTGGCCATCTCCTTGCGCATCCCTTCCATCTCCTGCTCTCGCGGCGCAGGCTGGGGAGCACGACCTGGGGTCGCCACTCTGGCTTTGGGCTTGGCGGGCTCGGGCGCCGCTCCCCACTGGCCCTGTTCGGCCAGGGTGCGAGGCGCAGATCCGGCAGCCGCCATCGGTGCCCCGCCGTTGAGACCGGCCGGGTTGGATGGATTCAGCTTCTGCTGGCGTGCCAGCAGCGCGGCCAGGGTATCGGCATAGTGTTCGTTCTGTTCCTTGGCCGGGGTGGGCACAGGACGCGTCATCTGCCGCCCGGCAGACGAGATATTGACGCTCTCATCGTTCAACTGACGGCGAACCGGCGCATCTTTGGGTCCCGGAACCTGGGATTGATAATCGACAGCGGCGACTATCTCCACCCCTCCGGTGACTTTCTTGTTGGACATGATGACGGCATCGGGCCCGAGAGTCTCCTTGACCTCAGCCAGCGCCGTTCTCATATCCTTGGCAAAAAACCGCTTAATCTTCACCCGTCATCTCCGCTAACTAGTTCTGTCCTACCGCACTGACGATGCGGATTTGCTTGTCATCAGGCACTTCCTGATAAGACAGAACGCGTAATCCAGGAATGGCATTCTTGACAAATTTCGCCAGGGTATTGCGCAGTATCCCTGATGTCAGAAGCACGGCCGGTTGGCCTTCCAGTTCTTGTCGTTGAGTGGCTTCCACCAGCGAGCGCTGCATCCGCTCCGCCAGGCCCGGCTCTATGCCAGCACCATCACCACCCCCTGCCTGCAGGGATTGATGCAATATACGTTCCAATTCTGGCGACAATGTGATCACCGGTAACTCGGGATCCGGACCGGCAATCTCCTGCACTATCAGGCGGCGCAGGGCGATACGGCAGGCGGCCGTGAGCACTTCCGGGTCCGGGCTGCGCGGGGCATATTCCACCAGGGTCTGCAGGATAGTGCGCATATCGCGGATTGGCACGCCTTCATTGAGCAAATTCTGCAATACCTTCACCAGGTTACCCATGCTGATGACCTCGGGAACCAATCCTTCCACCAGTTTGTTCTGGTGCTTCCCTATCATGTCGAGCAGTTGCTGCACCTCGTCATGCCCCAGCAGCAAGGCGGCATGGTTGGAGAGGATCTGGCTCAAGTGAGTAGCGACCACGGTGGCGGTATCCACCACTGTGTAACCCAGGGTCTGCGCCTGGGAGACCTGCTCCTTGGCGACCCACACCGCCTCCAGCCCGAAGGCGGGATCACGGGTGGCAATGCCCTGGATCTGGCCGAACACCTGGCCCGGGTTGATGGCCATCTCCTTATCATGGTAAACATTGGCCTCGCCGGTACTGACCCCCATCAAGGTGATGCGGTATTGATTGGGCGCCAGATCCAGATTGTCCCGAATGTGGACGGCAGGGACCAGAAAGCCGAGCTCCTGGGAAAGTTTCTTGCGCACCCCTTTGATCCGGTTGAGCAGTTCCCCACCCTGATTGCGATCCACCAGAGGGATGAGCTGATAGCCCACCTCCAACCCGATAATATCCACCGGCATCACATCGTCCCAACTCAGCTCTTTCTGCTCATGAGGCTGCTCTGAGGTAGCAGGCATCAGCTCGCCCTTGGCGGCCTTGGCCGCAGCACGCTTCTCACGGCGCAGCAGCCACCAGGCACCGGTGGCTGAAATGGCTCCCAGGCTCAGGAAGGCAAAGTGCGGCATGCCTGGCACTATCCCCATCAACAGCAGAATACCTGCCGAAATAATCAGCGCCTTGGGATTGTCAAACAACTGACCCAGCACCGCCGTGCCCATGTCCTGATCCGTGTTCTGGCGGGTAACGATAATGGCGGCCGCGATGGAGAGCAGCAGGGAGGGTATCTGGGCAACCAGACCGTCACCAATGGCGAGCAGGGTATATATTTCGGCCGACTCACCGAATGTGAGCTGATGCTGCATCATGCCAATGATGAAGCCGCCGATGATGTTGATGAAGAGGATCATGATGCCTGCTATCGCATCCCCCTTCACGAATTTGGAGGCACCGTCCATGGAACCGTAGAAGTCGGCTTCCTGAGTCACATCTTGCCGACGTTTTTTGGCATCTTCCTGGTTGATGAGGCCAGCGTTCAAGTCCGCGTCGATAGCCATCTGTTTGCCGGGCATGGCATCCAGGGTGAAACGGGCGCTTACCTCAGCAATACGTCCGGCACCCTTGGTGACCACCACGAAGTTGATGATCATCAGGATCGTAAAAACGATGATGCCGACCGCATAGTTGCCGCCGATCACCACGTTACCGAAGGCCTCGATCACATGACCGGCCGCCGCGCTGCCGTTGTGGCCTTCCAGCAAGACCACCCGGGTTGACGCCACGTTGAGCGCCAGCCGCAGCAGGGTTGCTATCAGCAGAACCGTCGGGAAGGCGGCGAACTCAAGGGGGCGGCGGGTATAGATGGCCACCAGCAAGACCACGATGGAGAGGGCAATATTGAAGGAGAAGAGGACATCCAGCAGCATTGGCGGTATGGGCAGCACGACCATGCCAAGGGAGCCAAGCACCAGCAGCGGTGTCCCCACCCCCTTGGTCAGCAATCCCCTGTGCTCTTTCAATCGGCCCAATGATGCCTGAAATTTCATCGTTTTTCTCAATCTTAAACCGCTGGTGTCAGATTAAAGCAAACATCAAGCCAACAATTCAAAGCATTGATTTTAAATGATTTTATTTTGACTGCGTCAGAAGTTTGTCATTTGCGAAATTCAGGCGGAATGGGCAGATCACGGGCGATCGGATTGGGGCGCCGACCACTGCCACGACGGAACTTCTTGAGCTGATAAACATAAGCCAGCACCTGGGCCACGGCGGCAAACAGGCCTTCCGGGATCTCGTGCCCAATCTCGGTGGAGTGGAAGATGGCGCGGGTGAGTGCTGGGGACGGCATGATGGGGATCTCGTACTCCCTGGCTATCTCCCTGATCTTCATTGCGATTTCGTCTGTGCCCTTGGCGACGACCTTGGGCGCGGCCCCCGGCTTGGCAATGTCGTATTTGAGTGCCACCGAGTAGTGGGTCGGGTTGGTGATGATGACGTCGGCCTTTGGCACATCTCCCATCATGCGTCGCATCGCCATCTGCATCTGCAACTGCCGTATCCGTCCCTTCACCTCGGGTTTACCTTCGCTGTCCTTGAACTCGTCTTTCACTTCCTGCTTGGTCATCTTGAGCTGGCGTGTGTGGTTCCAGGTCTGGAAGGGTACATCTATGGCCACTATGGGGATGAGGGCACAACAGAGGATGATCAACATCCACAGCAGCAGGTCCAGCGCATCTATGATGCCACCGGGAAACCCCTCCATGGAGAGATTGAGCAGATGGTTGAACTGGCTCGACAACATCCACCAGGCAAACAAACTGATGAAGACCACCTTGGCAATGGACTTGACCAGTTCGATCAGGGATTGCACCCCGAACATCCGCTTGATGCCGCTGAGCGGGCTCAGCTTGCTCCACTTTGGCATCATGGCCTCGGAGGAGAAGTTCATCCCCCCCAGCAGGGTATTGCCGATGAAAGCCGCTATGGCCACCAGCATGAACAGCAAACCAAGCGGATAGACAAGCTCCCTTAGCAAGGCCGGCAACATGGCGCCCATGGCGTTGGGATCGAAAGCCTGATCCCGGTCCAGGGTAAAGCCAATGGTGAGGATCTTGACCATGGCGCCAGCCAGACTCTCCTTGATCATCAGCAGACCGAAAACGGCCGACAACAGGACGCTGGCGGTACCCAGCTCCTTGGAACGTGCAATCTGCCCTTTTTCCCGGGCCTGTTGCAGTCGTTTGCCCGTGGGTTGTTCGGTACGTTCCTGATCGGTATCAGCCATCTTGCTGACCTCCGCAACGCCGGATGCGGCTCAGCAGCAATCGCCTCCAGAGGAAGTGAAGCAGTTCGGTACCAAGCCGCGCGCAATCAACCATTCTGATCACCGAAACACTGGACATTAATCAGCTCGCAGCTGGTCTCCTGCACCCGCTCCCACATGGAATCGAAGTGACCGAGAAAACCGCCTATGGTGAGCCAGAGGATGAAGAGGCCGGACATCATGCTGACCGCAAAACCGATACTGAAGATGTTGAGCTGGGGTGCCGCCCGGGTCATGACACCGAACGCAAAGTTGATGAGCAGCAGCGCGACTATGGCCGACAGCGCCATCACCAGAGAGGCCTGGTACATGACCCCCAAAAAACCGATCAGGCTGCGGATGGCAGGCAGGGTGAGTCCGGTATCGGAGACCGGCAAGGTCTCGAAACTCAGCACGACCATGCGCAGCATGATGAGATGACCATCCACCGCCAGAAACACCAGGGTTGCCAGCATCAGGTAGAACTGGCCTACCACAGGGGCCGACTGGCCATTCATGGGGTCCACCAGGGTCGCAAAACCCAGACTGGTCTGCATGGCGATGACCTGACCGGCCATCACGAAACTCTCCATCAGAAACTGGGTCATGAGGCCGAGGGCAATGCCGATGAGCAGCTGCTGGGTCAATACCAGAAAACTGCCGACGGAGAACAACTCAACCTTGGGCATGGGAGGCAACAAGGGGGCGATCATGAAGGTCAGTGCCAGCGCCAGCCCGATACGGATCCGTGCCGGCGTCAGGCGGCTGCCGAACACCGCCATCACCATCAAGAGGCCGCTCACCCGCGCCAACGGCCAGAGGATGGAAGACAACCACTCCATGATAAGAGCGGTCGTGTAGGTCATACCGCCACCTTGGGACTATCGCAAGGTACCGCCATCAGCAGCAGGCTGTCAGACGGCAATCCTGGCAACGCCGTGGAGCGCATCACCCCACCACCTGGGGAATTTGACTCACCATCAGCAGGAAGAAATCCATCAGGCTCTGCAAGCCCCAGTGCGCCCCCGCCCCCAGTGCAAACAGGGTGACGATGAGACGCGGCAGGAAGCTCAAGGTCTGTTCGTTGATGGAGGTAGCGGCCTGAAAGATGGCCACCACCAGACCTATCATCAAACTCGGTAAAATCACGGCGCACACCATGATAGTCACCAGCCAGAGTGCCTCACGGAATACGTCGACAAAGGTTTCCGGACTCATGCTCCTTGCTCCTTGCGTTTGTCCGACTTAACCACCGGCGCCCAGGCCGAAACTGTTGGCCAGAGAGCCCAGTATCAGGTTCCAGCCATCCACCATGACGAACAGCATCAACTTGAATGGCAGGGAAACCAGCATGGGTGACAGCATCATCATACCCATGGCCATCAGGATACTGGCCACCACCAGATCGATCACCAGGAAGGGCAAAAACAACATGAAGCCTATCTGGAATGCCGTCTTCAACTCGCTGGTCACAAACGCCGGGATCAGCACGCGCAGTGGCACCTCGGCGGGTTTATCCACCTGCACGTCGGCGATTTCCATGAAGGTATTGAGATCCTTGATCCGGGTCTGGGAGAGCATGAACTGATGGATGGGCAGTTCGGCCCTCTCCAGCGCCTCCCTGGCCTGAATGGTCTCGGCCAGATAGGGTTGCAGCGCCTCGTCGTTGATGCGATCCAGCACGGGTGACATGATGAAAAACGACATGAAGAGGGCAATGCCGATCAACACCTGGTTGGAGGGGCTCTGCTGCAAACCGATCGCCTGGCGCAATATGCCAAGCACTATGATGATGCGGGTAAACGAGGTCATCATGATGACAACCGCAGGCAAGAAAGAGAGCGCCGTCATCAGCGCCAGCACTTGCAGGGTCAGGCTGTATTCCTGACTGCCATCCGCCAGAGTCTTGATGGTCACGGCCGACATGCCATCCTGGGCCAACGCCAGCGGCGAGAACAGCGCCAGCGTTGATAACAGGCCGACCAGCAGCCCCATTGGTAACCTCAAGCCGTCAGCTTTTTTCATGTTTGCCCATCAGTTTGCCAAGTTGCTGGGAAAACGCCTGGGGCTGGCTCTCGTCCAGCGGCGTATCCAGGCGATAGAGAAAGTTGACCTGCTGCGGTGTCACCCCGATCAACAACTGCTGTTCACCCACCTTGACCACCAGCAGCTTCTCTTTATAACCCACCGGCAGGCTGGCGATGACACGCATCTGACCGCCCCCCATGGCGTTGGCTATCTTGCTCTTCTTGAGCAGAAAGCCCAGCACCAGGATGAGGCCGATCACCATCAGGCTGGAGAGCAACCAGGAGGTGAGGCTGGGAGGATTGGCTCCCGCCCCCGGATTGGCCAGTACAGGGCAGGACAACAAGAGTAACGGGAGCGCGCGGATCATGTGAGTTTCTGGATCCTGTCGGCCTGAGTGATGATGACATCGGTCAGCGCAATGGTGCAGGTCATTTGAGTTTCTTGATCCTTTCAATCTGGCTGATGACATCGGTCAGACGAATACCGAACTTGTCGTTTACTACCACCACTTCACCGTGGGCGATCAGGGTGCCGTTGACCAGCACGTCCAGCGGCTCACCCGCCACCCGATCCAGCTCCACCACAGAGCCCTGGTTCAGTTGCAGCAAGTTGCGGATGCTGATCTGGCTGCGGCCCACTTCCATGGCGATGGTGACCGGAATATCCAGAATGGTGTCGAGTTTGCGCCGCTCCTCGGCACTGATGGGGGCGTCATCGGTGAGCTCCTCGAGGGGAGCGGGTTTGGCTTCGGCAATCACCTGCTCTTCCAGTGCGGCTGCCCAGGCGTCCGCCATCAGATCCTCTTCATCAGTTCCGCTCATCTTGCTTCCTTATGCTCATTCGTGACCATCTGTCGTGACAGACTGTCGATTATCGCTGTTGATCTTCGATGCTGCGCTCGAGCTCTTCCAGCTCGGCCTCACCATCGATACGTATGCCGCCCCGGGTCACCAGATGCATTTCTGTCTTGACCCCTTCCGGGCGCTTGAGTTTGTCGGTAATCTTGAGCGCCACGTTATCCTTGGTCCGCCCCATCTTGGCATGGAAGGTGGGCAAATCTTCCACGTAGACCAGCAGGTTCTCAGGCATCTCCACCGGGATTATGTCACCGGGCTTGAGCTCCATCAGCTCGCGCAGTGTCAGGTCCGTCTCCAGCAGTTTGGCTCTGAGCTCGACCTTGACGTCCATGATCTCGTCGCGCAGCGCCTTGCTCCAGCGTACGTCCGTGTCACCCTTGTCACTCTGCACACCGGCATCCAGCAGTTCGCGGATGGGCTCCAGCATGGAGTAAGGCATGGCCACGTGAAAGTCACCGCCGCCCCCATCGAGCTCGATGTGGAACGAGCTCACCACTATCACCTCGGTGGGACTGACGATGTTGGCCATGGCAGGGTTCACCTCGGAGTCGAGGTATTCGAAGCCCACGTCCATGACGGGGGCCCAGGCGTCCTTGTAATCCTCAAATACCAGCTTGAGCAGCATCTGTATGATGCGCCGCTCGGTGGGTGTGAACTCGCGACCCTCGATCTTGGCGTGGTAGCGACCATCGCCGCCAAAGAAGTTTTCCACCAGGATGAAGACCAGTCGGGCCTCCATGGTGATGAGTGCCGTGCCCTTGAGCGGACGGAAACGCACCATGTTCAGGCTGGTCGGCACGAACAGTGTGTGTACGTATTCGCCGAATTTGAGCATCTGCACGCCGTTGATGGAAACCTCGGCGGTGCGGCGCATCATGTTGAACAGGCTGATCCGCATGTGACGGGCAAAGCGCTCGTTCACCAGCTCCAGGGTCGGCATGCGGCCACGGACGATGCGGTCCTGGGAGGAGAAGTCAAACTGGGCAACACCGGGATCCCCCGCTGCGCCTATCTCTTCCTCTTCGACATCATCGACACCGTGCAAGAGGGCATCAATTTCGTCCTGACTTAACAGATCGCTCACGCTTCACCCTTATTGCATTACAAAGCCGGTAAACAGCACTTGTTCGATAACGGGGGAAGAGACCAGGTCACCCAGCACCCGACGGCACTCTTCCAGTGAATCCTTGCGCAGCTTCTCCTTGCCTTCGAAAGTCATCAGCTGCTCGCTGGTGGCGGCACTGAAGATCCGCAGCAAGGTGCCTTCAATCAGGGGGATATTTTGCTTGGCCAAGTTCTCATCGGCGGTGCCACGCACCATCAACTGCACCTTGATCTGCACCAGTCGATCCCGCTGTGCGCCCGAGACGTTGAACACGAAGGGACGCGGCATGCCCACATAGAGCGAAGGTTTCGGTGCCGCGTCTTTCGGCTTGGCATCTGCCCCTTCGGCCGCAGCGTCAGCCGCCGGCTTGTCGGAGCCGGAGAGCATGAACCAGGCACCAGCACCGCCGCCCGCCAGCACTATCACGGCCAGGGCGATGATTATGATCAGCTTCTTTTTCTTGCCTGCCGCCGGATCTTTAAGCGTCAGTTCGTTGTCATCTGCCATCCCTTGTCCACCCTAGTCTCAAACTTGTTCGATATCATAAACTTACTCAGGCTGGCATCAAGCATAGAAATCAATTCCGGCGTCGTTTGTCGATTCCATCGACAAACGACTGCCTGCCGCCGTGACCTCCGCCTCAGTTTGGCCTGTTTCGGAAAACGATCCGCTGCCATGTTGACCTGACTGGCCCTGGCCGGAAAAAGCGGACTGTCCCTGAGACTGCTGCTGTGGCTGTTGTTGCACCAGAGTCTGACCAAGCTGGATGCCCTGTCCGGCCAGCATATCACGCAGGCGGGACATGGCTTGCTCCAGCATTTCGCGGGTCTGCCCATGCTGCACCACAAAGTGCACGTTGGCTTGGTTGTCGGCCCCCATCTGGATCTGGATTTTCATCTTGCCAAGCCCCAGAGGATCGAGCTGGATCTCCGCCTGCTGCAACTTGTCCGTCAACATCAGGTTGACCTTCTGATGCAACTGGACAGGGGTCTCCGGACTGGCCAGCTTGAGGTGAGCCAAATGCTGGGGATCCCGCCGCGCCGATATGTCGGTGGTCGGCTTGCTGTCATTGTTCACGGCCTGGGGCTGACTGTTCTGCTGCACCTGCTGGCTGTGGTTGTTGTCCTGGGTAGTGGACTCTGTGCCCAGAGCGCTGTTTCTGCCAAGCTCTGCCACCTTCTGCTTCACATCCAGTTTGACATCCGCCTTGGCCTTGGGCGCATCGCTGGCTTCCATCTGCTTGAGACCGGCCGACAAGACGTTCAATGATGCTTGCGGCCCTTGTGATTCACTGCTGGCCAGCGCCTGTTGCGGCGCCGTCAATACAGGCTCGGCCGCGTGTGCAACCGGTGTCGTCTGAGCGGCTGTCGCCATGCTGGATGCAACAGCCTGGCTATCTGACTTGGCGGCAGGGGCAGCCTTGGCTTGCTCACCCTTTTCAGTGACAGCCTGGGTCTGTGCGGCATCGGTCGAGGTTGTGGTGCCACTGTCGGCCCGGCCCAATCCCTCTTCAAACGACCTGGTGGCGCCCGTCTGAGCAGGCACGGCCTGATTCATGGTGTGCAGGGGAGATGGCTTTTCAGCCCCCTCCTTGTGACCCATAGGGGGGATGGCGGGTTTGGGGCTGCCATCAGCCTCGACAGGATTGTTCCCCTCACCTTTAGCAACCTTTTCCACCGCTTCGGTCGGCAACACTTTGCTCAGCAAGGCGGTCCGTTCAGCATCGGAAAGTGCGGCCTTGCCGCCCTTGTCGGCACTCGCCGTGTCTTTGCCCTTTTCATCACCCTTCAGCTCAGCCGCCATGGCAGCGGACGTATCCCCATCCACGGTTTCGGTAGCGGGCGTTTCATCGTTTGCAGCCGCGGCCCCTGCATCCGTCCCCTTGAGCAGGCTGGCTGCCTGTTGCGCCAGCAAGGCGGCCTCACCGGGCGCAGCCTGCTTGCCATCACCTTGTTTGCCGTCAAGCGCCAGCGCATCGGCAGATGTAGTGGCCTCACCTTCTTGCGGCAACATATTGCCGTCACCTTCCACAGCCGAGGCAAGGTTGAGAACGGCGGGGGAGACGAGACTGGTATCCTGCTTGAGGGCGTCTTGCAGACGCTGCAAGAAATCAATGGGAGAGGCACTGCTCTCAGCCTCATCCATTTTTTTCTCCTTGTCGTCCGTGGCGGCCGTCTCCCCTGTGGTATCCGCCAAAGATTTGGCATCACCATGCTTGCGACCTTCCCCCTTGTCAGTGACGACCTTTTCCTTGGCGAGCGGATCAGGGGCAACTTGCTCACCGGCAGCCACTTTGCTGCCCTGCCTGGCACCCGTTGCCTTATCCGCCTGCTGAGCCTTGACCATCTCATCGGAAAAGCCCCCCTTCAGATCGCTCTGCGAGGCCTGATCACCTTTATCGGACGATGAGATGAGCGACGCATTTTTATCGGCAGAGGGCGCAGCCGAAGCGGAGGGGGTATTGGTTAACAGTGTCTGCATCATGATGAAGGTCCCTGACGGCAATCGGGTTCGGGTGCAGCCCTCACGCGAAAGAGAAGGGTGAGGCGCACACTGGATGGTCAGAATAAAGCAAGTTACAGGCCAGAATGATGAAAACGGCGCAGCATGGCGTACTCATCCAGCATCTTCTGCTCCTGACGCTGAGCCTTCTGCTGCTCACGCCCGGCCTGCTTGGCCAGCAACAACTCCACCGCCTTGCGCCTCTGCTGGGCTGACAGCCACTCTTGCCGTCGCAGCTCCAGCGCCTGACGCACTTGCCTCACCCCTTCATACTGCTGGGTGGCCGCCTGTTCGAGCTTGCTGATAAAAGAGTGATACTGGGCATTCTGCTGGGCGCCTATGCCATGCAAGCCACGGTCGGTCCACTGTTGATGGTAAATCTGGCGGTACTGATTGAGCGCTTCCTGCTGCTCCATGAAGATTTTCAGATCCTGCTGGGCCTTGGCCAGTGCCAACCCCGCCTGCTGTTCGGCCTCAAGCAACCGCTCGGACAACATCACCAACCCTTTACTCATGAGCGCGCTCCACCCTTACTACATCGTCAACGCATCAGTGGCATGGCCACCAGTTGCAGGGATTGCAGGCCCTCATCATAGTGAATGACCTCGCGCATACCCTGTTGCAAGAACTGATCCAGATAGGGTTTGTGAACGATGGCACGGTCGATGCGAGGATCAGAACCCTGGCTGTAAGCACCTATGGTGATGAGATCCCGGTTCTGCTGATAGAGGGAGTAGAACTGCTTGAGGGTGCGCGCCAAATCCATGTGTTCGGGTGAGGTAACCATGGGCATGACACGACTGATGGATTTTTCGATATCGATGGCCGGATAGTGGCCTGCATCGGCCAGCTCCCGCGACAGGACTATGTGGCCATCGAGGATGGCCCGCGCCGCATCGGCGATGGGATCCTGCAAGTCATCCCCCTCGGTCAACACGGTGAAAAACGCCGTAATGGAGCCCTGACCGTCGCTACCGTTGCCTGCTCGCTCCACCAGCGCCGGTAATTTGGCAAAGACCGATGGCGGATAGCCCTTGGTCGCCGGCGGCTCACCCACCGCCAGTGCGATTTCCCGCTGGGCCTGGGCATAGCGGGTAAGGGAGTCCATCAGCAGCAGCACATTGAGGCCCTGATCGCGAAAATACTCGGCGATGGCGAGCGCCGTCTCGCACCCCTTGAGACGCATCAGGGGCGAGGCATCGGCCGGTGCCGCCACCACCACGGAGCGGGCGCGCCCCTCCTCCCCCAATATGTCCTCGATAAACTCTTTCACTTCCCGGCCCCGTTCACCGATGAGGCCCACCACCACCACATCCGCCACCGAGCCGCGTGTCATCATGCCGAGCAACACGGATTTACCGACGCCGGAACCGGCAAACAGTCCCATCCGCTGGCCCTGGCCTACCGTCAGCACGGCGTTGATGGCGCGCACCCCTACGTCCATCGGCTGATGGATGGGGCGACGGGAGAGCGGGTTGATACGGTGCTGGGCAAATTGCACCGTCTGGGACGAGAGGATGGGACCAAGCCCGTCCAGCGGCTGGCCTATGCCGTCGATGACCCGCCCGAGCAGGTTCATGCCGACCGGAATGCCGTGTTCTTCGGTCATGGGTACCACACGGGCGCCAGGAATGACCCCCTTGAGCTGTTCACTTGGCATCAGGAACAGGCGGTCGCCGGAAAAACCCACCACCTCGGCCTCCAACTCGCCATCCTGGGTATCGATGCGACAGAGGGCGCCGATGGCCGCGCGGCAGCCAATGGCCTCCAGCGTGAGTCCCACCACCCGGGTCAATTTACCGGCGACGGGCGGCTTGGGCGCGGTATCGCGGACCCGATACCCTTGCAACCGAGTGAGTAACGAGCCGCTCATCTGGCCTCCTGAGAGAGAAAAAGTCAACCGGGCCCGCTGGCGCCAGCCCGGTGTCAATTATTCGGCAAGTCCCGAGACGCATTGTCTCGCAAGAAACTGCGCAGCAGCTGATCGATACGCCCCTGCAGGGTCAAATCGACGCTGGAAAGCTCGGTCGCCAGTTGCAGATCACCGGGGGAGAGAGTGGGATCGCTTTGCAACCGCCAGTGACGCTTGGCGCACTCTTCCACCCCGAACGCCTGCTCGACCCGGGCAATGTCATCAGGATGCAGCATCAGGGTGACGCCCTGCTCGGCGGCCGGCAACAAGGCCAGCCCCTGCTTGAGCGCTTCCAGCAGGATACGGGGCGAGGTCTCTGCCTCGTGCCGCATGAGGGTGCGGGCCAGTTGCATCACCAGCGAGATGAGCTGCTGCTCCACCGCCTGATCCAGCTCATGGAGAGGATTGGCAAGGCGGTCGATCAGCGACTGCCAATGGGCCATCTGCTGATCCACCTGCTCGCGGGCCAGAGCCAGCCCCTCCTCCTTGCCCTGCTCAAGCCCGGCCTGGTGGCCTTGTTGCAAGCCTTCCAGCTTGCCCTCCTCCAGTCCCTTGGCGAATCCGGTGGCCTGACCTTCGGCCATCCCTTCATCCCAGGCGGCCTGACGGATGGCTTCCAGCTCTTCTGCCGTTATGCTGGGGGTGGGTTCGGGAACCGGTTCTTCCACCGGCACTTCTTCTTCCTGCTGATACCAGTCGGGAGAATAACCCAGGGCATTGGTCTCGACAGCGGCCTCGACTTCCATCTCCGGCCAGCCCCACGCCTCGACCCGGGTATCATCCCCGTCAGGGCGAACATAACCACGCAGCTTGTTGTTCATGCTTTAAATGCGCCCCTCGCCACGGTCATTTGCGGGCCAAAGAAACCGAACACTTGATGGTTCATGGTTTAGAGGAACTCCTCGCCGCCACCGGCGCCCAGCATGATCTCGCCGGCATCCGCCAGACGGCGGGCGATGGAGAGGATCTCTTTCTGGGCAGCTTCCACCTCGGAGACCCGGATTGGCCCCATGGCCTCCAGATCGTCCGCCAGCATCTCGGCAGCCCGCTTGGACATGTTCTTGAAAATCTTCTCGCGCATCTGATCGTCCGAGCCCTTGAGCGCCCGTTGCAGCAGCTCGCCCGGCACTTCCCGCAGCATGGTCTGAATGCCGCGGTCGTCCACGTCGATGAGGTTCTCGAACACGAACATCAAATCCTGGATCTGCTGGCTCATCTCTTCGTCCGACTCGCGGATGGAGTCCATCAGCTGGCCTTCGATGTTGGTATCCAGGTAGTTCATGATGTTGGCTGCCGCCTTCAGGCCGCCCATCTTGGCTGCCTGGGCACCCGCCGCACCGGCGAACTGTTTCTCCATGATGTCGTTCAACTCTTGCAACGCCGCCGGTTGCACCTCTTCCAGGTTGGCGATCCGCATCACCAGATCCAGGCGCACCTGCTCCGGGAACTGGCTCAGGATCTCGGCCGACTGCTCAGGCTCCAGATAGGACAATACGATTGTCTGGATCTGCGGGTGTTCGTTCAGGATGATGCTGGCCACCTGGCGTGCATCCATCCACTTGAGGGAGTCGAGGCCGCGGGAGCCCGACCCCAATATGATTTGATCCACCAGGTTGCTGGCTTTGTCTTCGCCAAGGGCCGCCACCAGCGCCTTGCGCACGAAGTCTTCGCTGCCGATGCCGATGTTGGTGTACTTCTGGATATCGTCGATGAATTGACGATGCACCGCCGCCACCCGATCGTGGCTGAAGTCAGACATGGAGGCCATCGACATACCGAGTCGCTGTACCTGCTTGGGCTCGAGGTGACGGAAGATCTGGGCAGCATCCTCTTCATTGAGGCTCAGCATCAATACGGCCGCCATCTCCATCCCGCTCATCTGATCCAGGATCAGGCGCTGTCCCTCGGTAATGTCATTACCGGTGACTTGGGTCTTAATTTCTTCAGGCATCTTTGTTGCTTACCCATTCTTTAATGACCTGTGCGGCCAGATCCGGTTCGTTCGCCACCAGCGCACGTACCGCCTTGAGCAGATCCTCGTCACGGTGCAGATCCGGCAGTTTCAGATGGCCGTCACGTACCCCGAATACCGGCTCGGACTCGGCCTGAGCGGCCAGCAGACTGAGCTCGTCATCCCCACCCAGCACTATGCTGTTGTCCAGATCCAGATCCCCTTCCGGTCGTGCATCCGGGTAAAGCAGACGCTTGAGCATGGGGCGTACCACTGTGACAATCAATACGATAATCACCAGCACTGACGCTGCTATGCGCACCGCACGCCAGAACCAGGGTTGCTCGTAGATGGGCGCGTCGGCCACATTTTCAAGCTCGGGACGGTTGAACGGAATGGCGACCACTTCCAGAGTATCACCGCGGGTCACATCAAAGCCAAGCCCGCCGCTCAACAGACGACGCAGGGTATCGAGTTCGGCCTGGGAACGGGCCTCACGGGTGACGGCGCCATCGGCACCGGCGATGGACTTGTAATCCACGGCTACCGAGACTGTCATGCGGCGAATGCCCCCCATCTGGCGACGAATATGGCTGACGGTGGTATCCAGTTCGAAGTTGCGGGTTGCTTCCTTGCGGGAACGACCGGAGGAAGAGGCGGCTCCGCCATCCCCGCCTGCGGCTTCCTCGGGAATATTCGATGCAGCGGGTGGCTGATTGGTGAGAGCACCCGGCACACCGCCGTTGCCGCCGCTGGCACTGTTCTCTTCCAGCGTCATCTCGGAACGCACGGCAGGCAGGTCCGGGTTATAGGTCTTGCGGGTCTGCTCCTGCTGGGAGAAGTCGAGGGAGAGGTCAACCTCCGCCGTATAATTGTCGGCGCCCAGTACGGGTATCAGGATGGCGTCAATTTTTTGTTTGTATTCCACTTCCTGCTTCTGCTGCATCGCAAACTCCTTGCGGGTCTGGGCAGAGACAGGATCTTGCGAACCGGAATTGAGCAGGCGACCGTTCTGATCGGTCACAGTGACACGGGTCGGCTCCAGGCCATGAACGGCGGAAGCGACCATGTCGACGATGGAATCCACTTCCCCCTGACCAAGGGCATTGCCCTTGAGGCTCAGCACCACGGTCGCACTGGGTTTGCGCTCGTTGCGGGCGAACACGTTGTCTTTCGGAATGGCCAGCAGCACCTGGGCCTTGGCCACGTTCTGGAACTGCTCGATGGCGCTCGCCAGCTGGCGCTCACGGCTTAACTTGAGGCGCTCCGTCTCCATGCGCTGGCTGACGCCAAAGCTGGAATCCTTGAGCAGGATGGACTCGCCATCGTTGCTGGCATCGGTATTGGTGGCAAGGCCGGCGCGGGTCAGGCGCAGGCGGATATCGGCATATTTTTCGGCGCTGACCAGCACGCTCTTGCCATCCACCTCATAGGGGATCTTCTGGGCGTCAAGGTAGTCCAGGGTCTTGACCAGCTCCTGGGTGCTGTAGGTGCCAAGGGGACGCATGTCCGGCTCCTTGCCCCACAACAGGATGAAAACGGCGATCGCCAGACAGATGGCCAGCCCCAGGATCAGGGTAATTTGCCGCAGCACATCCGTGTTGGACAGGAAGCCGAGAGCTGAACTCTTTTGCTCGTTCTCATCGAGGGCAGCGGAGCTCTCCTCGTTGATCAGCAGTTCGCCATTTTGGTCAGTAGCCACGATTTATGTCCTTATTGCTGACATGTGCATGATATTCAGTAATCTCTTATACCGGCATGTTCATGATGGTCTTGTAGGCATCGACCATCTTGTTGCGCACCTGCACCGTAGCCTCGAAGGCGATAGAGGATTTCTGGCCGGCGATCATCACATCGGACAGATCGACTGACTTGTCGCCCATATCGAAACGGGTGCGCAGATCATTGGCGGCGCCTTGCAGTTCGTTGACGTTGCCGAGCGCCTGCTGCAGCAACTGACCAAAGTCAGAGGTGACCTGACGACCGGGCTGAGTCAGCGGCGTGGCGCCAGCTTCAACCTTGAGAGCCTGCATCTCTTGCATCAGGCTGCTTGCACTAATTTCCATATCTCATCCCCAGACAAATCATTGACGCTGGCATCCAACAAGCAATTAGAGTGCCAATGCGTTGCAAGCTACCAGTATCAGGAGATGACGGCGAAAAAACATGGGTAGACGAGAGTCGATGTGGTCATCAGTGCGGAATGAAGGCAATAAAATGGCCCGCATAATGCGAGCCATGTTGTGAGGGAAATAGAGGACTACCGGGTCAGATCCTTGTCCACCCAGTATTTGGATCCCGAGATGCTGGCATCGAGCAGCAGCCCCGTCTCGCCGATCTGATAGATGGCCATGCCGCCATTGTACTTGGCGGTGAGTCCGGCGCTCTCCTTGCCCGCTACCGCCCCCACCTCTGAGGTCGCCTCCCAGCCCTTGGTCACGAAGGCATCGAACCTGGCCTTGTCTTCAAACAGGATCACCTGCTGGTAGAACTTGCCGCCAAGGCCGGCCGAAAGGCCAGCGCCCAGCATTTTCATGTAGGTGTGCTGGCCGCTGCCGCGATTGATCGCCACCCCTGCCCCCTGATTGGTTTGCAACATCAGGGAGAACTTGCGTGAATCGAACACCGCATAGCCATACGCCCGGTCAAACAACAACTTGGCAGAGGGTTGTTCGTTGAACAGTCGCACCAGCGCGGTATCGGCCATGGTATCGAGGGCAAGCCGCGCCTCGTCGGCCGTCTTGGGCTCACGCATCTCGTCGAGCTTCTTGTCGGCTACCACCAGCCACTCCTTGCCGGTTGCTATGCTCTTGTCGGTCCAGGCCCCGGCGGTATTGAACGCCTCCGAGCCCCACTGGGAGACGGACGCCCAGGTCGCCTTGGAGAAATCGGTCACGCTCCGCCACGCCTCCTTGCTGGTGTCGCTCACAGCCGTGCCAAGGTCGGCGGCGGCCTCCTTTACCTTGGCCCAATCGGCCAGGATGGGGGTCGAGGCCAGCGCCAATGTCGTTGCCAATACCAAGAATCGAATCTTCATGGGTTCTCCACCATCTGTGATGAGCTGACCCTCACAGTAGCAGAATAAGGGACCGCCGGATAAGTGTGAGGCCCACAACACCAGTCAGTGGATGACGCACGGCCTGACCTCATATGAACACCTGAGCACCCAATCCGGTATCCGCGATGCCCGGCAAGCCTGGTTGAAAGGGTCAGTTCCCCCATGACGGCGCTGGCGTTATCCCTTGTCGCAGCAGGCGTTGGCAGGCAGAACATGAGGGGAACAACTGGACTCGGCACGCATCATGCCGCATGCCTCGGGGTGACCGGCGCAGCACTCCTCCGTGAGGTAGCCTATCAATGCCAGCATGAGAGGGATGTTTGCGCGATAACGCAGGAAGCGACCCTCTTGCTCCACCGACAGCAAGCCGGCGTGCAACATGGCCTTGAGGTGAAATGACAGTGTGTTGGGGGCAATATCGAGACTGCTGGAAAGCTCCCCGGCCACCCGTCCCTCCAGGCCCGCTTTCACCAGCAGACGCCAGACATCGAGCCGAATGCCGGAGGAGAGGGATTCAAACACCTTGGTGGCCATCGCTTTGTTCATGTCATTCACCTTGAATTTTCATCAATAACTCATTATTTCAGCAAGATACGTACGATTAACATGCGTGAGACAAGCAGCTCGCCCCTCCCGGGAACGAGCACTGATCGTTGCACAACCAGACCCAGCCATCTTGTGACCAGCGCACTGTAACAGGGCCTTCGTCCCTGATATGCAATGAAAACACATGTTTTATTCATTTGCATACCCTGATTGTCCGGCGTATAAGTGGCATATGCTAAATAGGAGTGCTTATGCCCAGACCCAAGATTGCCCGCCAGATCTGTGGCCGCCCCGCCAACAGTTGCTTCAAACCCAATGGCCGCCCCATACACCAGCTGGAACAGGTCGCCCTCGCTGCCGACGAATTCGAGGCACTGCGCCTGGTGGATCTGGAAGGCATGCAGCAACAGGAGGCCGCCGTCGTGATGGGGGTCTCTCGTCAGACCCTGGCCAACATCCTTAAAAAAGCCCGCTACAAGGTGGTGGACTGTCTGAGCCAGGGCAAAGCCTTGATGATGCAGGCGAGCGAGCCCGACACCAGTGGAGACATATCCCAATGAATACAGAACATGGCCTGATGATGGCGCCAGCAGCCAACCGCGCCGTCATGCTGACCCGGGGCCAGCTGGCCAGTCACTTTACCCGCGCCGAACAGCTGCAAATAGTAAGCCCCCAGGGCACTGTGCTCGCCACCCTGCCCAACCCGGCAGCCGGTGAGGGTTGTGGCGGCAAACAGGCGCTGCTGGTCACCCTCAAGGCTCATCAGGTCAACCAGGTAGTAGTACGCAATATCGGTGAGCGGATGCTGGGACGCTTGTTGACCGGCGGCATGCAGGTGGTGCAGTGTCGCTCGGCGCGACTGCCGTGGCCGGCACTGCTGGCTGAAGGCAATTTGCAACCTCTGACCGAGCCAAGCCAGGGCCGCAGGTCACAGCGCCATGCTGGCAAATCCGTCATCCACGCCATCAAACGCGATGGCCATGACGGCGCTGAGCGTCCCCCTTGTCAGGGAGGCTGCTGCGGCGAAGGGAACACAGGGTGCCACAACACCAAGGAGGCAAACTCATGTCACTGCTGCTGATCACCATACTGGCCGCCTTTGTGCTGATCGTCGCCATGGTCTCCCTGCTCTGGTGGCGCCAGTACAGGCTGGCGCAAAAGCGCGCGGATAAAGCGGTGCGTCCCTGTGGCTGCGCGAGCGCCTGCGCCGATCACCTCTACCAGATAAGCGAACCTGGACCCAAATAAGAAATGTGAGAAGCGGCGAGACTGGGGCAAATTGCTGACATCAGTGGCTTGAACCGCGGCCAGGTCTCGAAAGATCGCTGCCGACCTGGCTGGTGGCGGGCTCCTGATACTGCTGATGTATGGTGCGAAACGCCTCCTTGTTGCGAAGCGCGGCTTCTACACAGACGGGGTCAAACTGGCTGCCGGCATGATCTTCGAGGTAGAGAAAGGCCGCCTCGAACGTCCAGGCCTGTTTGTAAGGTCGCTCGCTGGTAAGGGCATCGAACACATCCGCCACCGCAACGATGCGGGCTTCCAGAGCAATGTCTTCCCCCACCAGCCCTTGTGGATAACCTGTGCCGTCAAAACGCTCATGATGGCAGGCGATGATGTTTTTCAACATGTCGGTGTGATGAATGCCATCGAGGCCAAACTCGCTGATCATCAGGGCAATCATCTCCCGCCCCTTGCCGGGGTGGATCTTCATGATCTCGAACTCCTCCGGTGTCAGCTTGCCCGGCTTGAGCAAGATGGCGTCGGGCACCGCAATCTTGCCGATGTCGTGCAGCTCGGAAAAGAGGTAGATAAACTCCACCTCCTCGTCACTCAGCGAATGGCGCGTCGCCACAGAGCGGGCGATCAGCCGGGAGTAAGCCGACATCCGGCGCAGGTGGTTGGCGGTCTCCTCATCCCGATAACGGCTGAACTCCCGCGCCGTGGTGAGGGCGCCACTCAGGGTCTGAATGGAGAAAAACTCAACGGCTATGATGGCTGCCAGCATCTGGGCATAGGTCGCCAGCTCGGTGCGAATGGGGGCATCGAAATAACCGGGCTCCCTGGCATCGCAAAACAGAAAACCGAACAGCTTGCTGTTGAACAGCAGCGGCTCCGTATAGCTGGAGGCATACCCCGCTTCCAGCAGCTTGCGGCTGTGCTCCGAGCTCGACCCCAACAGGGAGTCCAGGCTGTCTAGCACCCTGGGCTGTTTGTGTTCCGCCAGATAGCGCAGGGAGGGCACCTCGCTCAGTTTGACCTCGTACTGCACCAGAGGAGAGCTCCCCTCGGTGCTGTGGGCAAAGGTCTTGAGCCTGTCCGTATGCGGGTCATAGATAGCGATGGCCACCCGGCTCAACTTGTCAAAGCGCTGCCTGAGCGTGGCATGCAGATGCTGCATTCTCTCGCCAAATGAGCTTTCCATCCCGTCCTCCCTGCTGGTGTGCCTGTTGGGAGTATAGTGACGCCCATCAGTAGCCCCCCATCTCGTTAACTGAAAACTCAACAAGATGTGAGCGGGTCGACGATTCGGCTGACCCCGTCGAGACGCACCCAAAAGGGGTAGCCTGGCTGGCGCAGTACTTGGGTGCTGTGTAGGGGAATCTGCCTCCGCCAGAGATATTGTTCCGTTCTACCGTGCTGGCTGTATAGTTTTTGGTTAGCCATTCCGGTAAAATCCGCGCCCTTATAAGAGAGCCACCTAAGAGTGATTGAGCGATGTCCAACACAAAACAGGCCCCCAAAGTAGGATTCGTCTCCTTGGGTTGCCCCAAAAATCTGGTCGATTCCGAGCGCATCCTGACCCAGCTGCGTACCGAAGGGTACGATGTGGTGCCCAGCTATGACGATGCGGAGCTGGTGGTGGTCAACACCTGCGGCTTTATCGACAGCGCGGTACAGGAATCCCTGGAAGCGATCGGCGAAGCGCTGGCTGAAAACGGCAAGGTGATCGTCACCGGCTGCCTTGGCGCCAAAGAGAACCAGATCCGCGAGATCCACCCCAAGGTGCTCGAGATCACAGGCCCACACGCCTATGAAGAGGTGCTGGGTCACGTCCACAAATACGTGGCCAAGCCGACCCACAACCCCTTCACCAGCCTGGTGCCGGCCCACGGCGTCAAGCTGACCCCGCGCCATTACGCCTATCTGAAGATTTCCGAAGGCTGCAACCACCGCTGTACCTTCTGCATCATCCCCTCCATGCGCGGGGATCTGGTGAGCCGCCCCATCGGCGAAGTGCTGGCCGAAGCCAAGCGCCTGAAAGAAGCCGGCGTCAAAGAGATATTAGTGATCTCCCAGGACACCTCCGCCTATGGCGTCGACGTCAAGCACCGCACCGGTTTCTACGACGGCATGCCGGTCAAGACCAGCATGGTCGCCCTGTGCGAAGAGCTGGCCAAGCTCGACATCTGGGTGCGCCTGCACTACGTCTACCCCTACCCGCACGTGGATGACGTCATCCCGCTGATGCGCGACGGCAAGGTACTGCCCTACCTCGACATACCGCTGCAACACGCCAGCCCGCGCATCCTCAAGCTGATGAAGCGCCCGGGTACCGTCGAGCGCACCCTGGAGCGGATCCAGAAGTGGCGCGAGATCTGCCCCGAGATCACCCTGCGCTCCACCTTCATCGTCGGCTTCCCCGGCGAGACCGAAGAAGAGTTCCAGATGCTGCTGGACTTCATCGACAAGGCGGAGCTGGACAGGGTCGGCTGCTTCAAATACAGCCCGGTCGAAGGCGCCAAAGCCAACGAGCTGCCGGATCCGGTACCGGAAGAGGTTCAGGAAGAGCGCTTCCAGCGCTTCATGGAGCTGCAGCAGCAGGTCTCCATCCGCAAGCTGGCTCGCCGGGTCGGCAAAGAGATGACAGTGCTGATCGACGAGGTGGACGAAGAGGGTGCCACCGGCCGCTCCTTCGCCGATGCCCCCGAGATCGACGGCTTGGTCTACCTGAACGGTGAAACCGATCTGAAGCCCGGCGATCTGGTCAAGGTCCGCATCGATGAAGCGGACGAATACGACCTGTGGGCCAGCCTGATAGGCTAAGTCCGCAGTCCATGATGGCACCTGCCCGGCAGGCGCCAATAAAAAAGCCAGTCAGTGACCCTGACTGGCTTTTTGTTTATCCACTCGAGCCAACTATGAGTGATAAAAAACAGACCCGACAAGGGTGCAAAATCTCATCCCCCCAGCAGCAGCCATTATTTTCCCCGGGTTATTTTATCCAAGTACCCCATGGCAAACGCTGACAACACAAAGGTGATATGAATGAGTAAATACCATTTTATTTTATCATTTGGAATGTTCTCAGTATTCATGAACACCTTCAAAAGATGAATATATGATATGGCCACAATAGAGGCGGCAACCTTGTTTTTCAGGGAGCCAGCATCCAGTTTCCCAAGCCATCCCAACTTGTCATCACTGTCACCAACATCCAGTCGAGAAACAAAGTTTTCATATCCTGAGAACATGACCATTACGATCAATCCGCCTACCAATGCGATATCAATAAGCGACAAGGTCACCAGCACAAGGTCAACTTCACGGATTTCCAAAATATTTGGCAGGACGTGTAATATTTCCTGAAAAAATTTCACACCCAATGCCAGCAACACCAAACTCAAACCAAGGTAAATCGGTGCCATGATCCAACGTGAAGAATACATCAGTTTTTCAAAAACTCTTTCCATAAAAAACATATAACCTATGAAATGATACAAGTTGGTGAGATATTCTGGGCTTTCAAAAAACCATTAATCTTCCGTGATATTCTTCATTCTGTGCTGCCAGCGACGCTTGGCAAACCGTCTCATGTTGGGGATTTCATCAGTTTCATCCATAATTGGCTTGCCAATAATAGTTTCGATGACATCTTCCATAGTAACCAATCCCAGCCAGGTACCGTATTCATCATATACAAGAAACATGTGCTGTCTCTCTTGCATAAACTGACTCATGACGCTTTCCACATTGACCTTGTCGGTCACGATCGTGACCGGCTTCATTAGACTTGATACCGTCTCTGTATGGTCTGCATTTATCACATCATAACGGAATACCAATCCCAACGGATTTTCATCTTTATCAATCACCGGATAACGAGAAAAGCGACTGGCATGAGCATGATTGGCAAAATCAGCAACTGTCATCTCTGGAGTAACAATCTGGCACACAGTGCGCGGAGTCATAATGTCCCGTACACTGGTTTCATGAAGGTCCAGGATATTTGCAATAGTACGCTGCTCATCTTCATCAAGTTTATTCAGCTCACGACCAAGAATAGAAAGCGCCTTGATCTCTTGTCGTATGTCATGTTCCGGGGTATGACCACCAAACACTTTCATAATCTGATCAGAAACCCAGATAAAGGGTTTCAGCAAGAAAATCATCCCATTCAATAATCCAGGCAATACCGGCGCCAATGCGCGCCAATGGCGAGCACCAATGGACTTAGGCATTATTTCTGATAGCACGAGAATCAACACAGTCATAACAGCAGATGCGATCCCCAGATAACCATCCCCAAAGACAATCGTCACTTGAGCACCAACGCCTGTGGCGCCAACGGTGTGAGCAACTGTATTAAGCGTCAAAATCGCAGCCAATGGCTGATCTATCCTATCCTTTAACAGGCGCATACGCTCATAGAGCTTGGGATTTGATAGCTTCAGTTGGGCTATGTAACTAGGGGTGATCGAGAGGAGTGCTGCCTCCAAGATGGAGCATATAAAGGAAACACCAATAGACAATACAGCAAATGCTATAAGTAAACTCATAAAACTGAAATTGACCTTGCATGGTTTGAATTGACAAGATTTTAACGACTTTCAGGGCCCAAATGCAACGGATATTTAAGTAACCAACAGAACAAAAAATACATTCATTTCAATGACTTGCTTTGACTTATATTATTTTTTAATTTTTGTTTAATTGAGGGTGCCGATTGCCCTGAAGCGCCCCCAGGCACTATATGAATGTAACATGAACAATATGGGTTGTTTCAAGAAAAGTTGCCTTGGCATTCATGCGGGAAGAGTGATAAATTTTGCCATAAAAATAGAGGTATATTTATATAATGGACTTTTTACAATCAGCATTTCTTGCCTTGATTCAAGGGCTAACAGAGTTTTTACCTATCTCCAGCTCAGCTCACTTAATATTGCCAGCCAAAATTTTCGGATGGCAAGATCAAGGGTTGGCATTTGATGTCGCGGTGCATGTGGGTACTCTGTCTGCGGTTGTAATTTATTTTCGCACCGACATTAGTGCCATCCTGCTTGGCTGGCGACTGTCATTGACAGGCAAGAAAACGGAGCAAGGCCGCCTTGCCTGGCTATTAATTTTAGCGACCATTCCGGCTGCACTAATTGGTCTTTTAGGAAAGGGATTGATTGAAAGCAGTGCGCGTTCCACTCTGGTGATATCAATAACCACGATTATTTTCGGATTACTGTTATGGTACGCGGATCGCAAGTCTACTTTATCTAAAGAAACAAAGGATATTAGCATCAAGGATGCACTGAAGATTGGTTTAGCACAATCGGTTGCCTTGATACCAGGCACATCCCGTTCTGGAATTACCATGACAATGGCGTTATTACTGGGTTTTGACCGTAGAACAGCTGCTACATTTTCATTTCTCTTATCAATTCCAATAATTACACTTGCTGGTTTGTATTTAGGATGGCAGCTATTGATGAGTCCAATCCAAATAGAAATGGGGGAGCTATTGATTGGCATTATGGTAAGTTTTGTTTCAGCATATCTTTGCATTCATTATTTTTTGAAAGTAATAGAGAGTGTAGGTATGCTGCCATTTGTTGCTTATCGTTTAGCTTTAGGTACGTTACTGCTCGTCTTTAGCTTGCAATAATAGGGATTCATAAATGATTGCATCACTAGAAAACAGATCATTCATACTTACACTTGCCATTATTAGTGGCTTTTTTGTATGGATGTTACTACCATTTTTTTCTGCTATCTTTTGGGC
Source organism: Aeromonas sp. D3 (assembly GCF_027705025.1). Taxonomy (NCBI): domain Bacteria; kingdom Pseudomonadati; phylum Pseudomonadota; class Gammaproteobacteria; order Aeromonadales; family Aeromonadaceae; genus Aeromonas; species Aeromonas sp. D3. The sequence continues at coordinate 67,562 of NZ_JAPDBE010000005.1, forward strand.
CTGTATCATTGGTGTGATGTTCTTGCCAATAAAAGAGATAATCAGTAAAAAACTTAAACTAGGAAAAAATTGGGCATCGCTGCTAACCCTTCTCCTGTGTGTCATTGGGCTTGTCGTACCCGTACTTTTTATCGGCTGGTCGTTTGTTAACGAAATCAATAGTCTTTATCAAACAATGCAAGATGGAAAAATAAACTTTGGTGAGTATTTGGATACCATCAAGTCGTCCTTTCCTGCATTACAAAATATTATGAGCTCGCTGGGGATAGACTATGATGAAGTAAGAAACCAGTTAACCAATGCTGCCGTTTTTATAACTCGCTACATAGCACAACATGCACTCACTGTAGGGCAAGGAGCATTCACATTTGTTCTTGATATTTGTGTCATGCTTTACGTCGCATTTTTCATGATAAGAGATGGTCAGAATTTAGTTGAACGCATTATTGATGCTCTGCCACTGGGTAACAATCGAGAAAGGCTAATGCTTGCCAAGTTCTCCGAAGTGGCCAGAGCAACGATAAAGGGTAACTTTGCAGTCGCAGTGTTACAAGGGGTGCTGGGTGGAGGAATTTTTGCCGCTTTAGGCATTCAAGGTCCCATTATATGGGGTGTTGTGATGACATTGCTATCCATGATCCCTGTCGTAGGCGCAGGTTTGATTTGGGGGCCTGTAGCAATTTATCTATTTGCCTCTGGCAATATCATTGATGCAGTCATTCTTACTACCTTTGGGGCGCTAGTCATTGGTTTGGTTGACAATATACTTAGACCCATATTGGTTGGCAGAGACACAAAAATGCCTGATTATTTAATCCTGCTATCAACGCTAGGCGGCATCATTGTATTTGGCATCAATGGTTTTGTCTTGGGGCCAATTATTGCCGCCTTGTTTATCACCACCTGGCTGATATTTGGTGACGAGTTAGGTCGTGACAGCCAAGAGAATGAACATAATGCTAACTGACGGGTATGTTTGCATCTATGGTCACGCATCACCAGCTCTTCTCCAGGAGAAGGAGCAGAGGCAGCAAGCAAGATGACCACAGCGTTTCCCCATTAAAAAAACCTGCTCCGAAGAGCAGGTTTTGATTCTGGTCAATGCAGCGACGTCAAACCTTGCCCTGTTGAGTGACACCTAGTCGATTTAGAAGTTGGAGAACAGTTACAAACCTCTAAATAACTCTGATTTCCTTAAAGCTTTTCTCCTGTGATGATGGTTAAGCATCACAGGAGAAAAGCTTTATATTTCATCAATCCCTTGGCCAGCCAGCTAATGGCGCCAATGTTAGTAAAGGTTCCCCTCGATTCAGTCCCGATACAGGCGCGCCTGCTAGGATCCGGATTGACTCGCCCTGGCATAAACCCTCTAATTGACAGCCTGGATTCCCATGATCGCGCACCTAATGAAAATATTGTTGGTCGAAGACGACAAGCTGCTCAATCACCACCTTGCTACCCTGCTGACCGAGGCCCAGAATCAGGTCCACAGCACGGACAACGCCCAGGTGGCCCTGCATTACGCCACCGATTATCCCATCGATGTCGCCATCATAGACTTGGGGCTGCCTGACATGGACGGCCTGCAACTCATCAGGCAGTTGCGCGAGCGGCAGATCCCCTTCCCCATCATAGTGTTGACCGCCCGTGGCAACTGGCAGGACAAGGTGGAAGGACTGGAGGCCGGTGCGGACGACTATCTGGTCAAGCCTTTCCAGAAGGATGAGTTGCTGGCTCGCCTCAATGCCTTGGTGCGCCGCAGCGCCGGTTTCATCTCCCCCAGGGTCAAGGCGGGTGACTATGAGCTGGATCTCTCCCGCAAGGAGCTGACCATTGGCGGCGATCCTGTGGTGCTCACCAGCTTTGAATACCTGATCCTCGAGTACCTGATGCGCAACGCCCGCCAGGTGGTCTCCAAGCAGCAACTGCTGGACCAGCTCTATGGCGATGGCGAGGGTGATCCCAACACCATAGAGGTGATGGTGAGCCGACTGCGCAAGAAGCTGGACCCGGAGGGGAACATACAGCCCATCTCCACCATCCGGCGCCAGGGTTACATCTTCAACCTCTCGTGCAACTGATGGGTCTTCGCTTGTTGTCACGCCCCATGCAGCTGCTGCAGCGCTCGCTCCACATCAAGCTGATGCTGAGCGCCATGCTGGTCATAGCGCTCATCATGGCCTTCTCCGTCTATATCCTCTATCTGGGTCACACCGAAGAGCAGGCCCAGAAGGCCAGCACCCGCATGCAGGAGAACCTCTCCAAGCTGTTCTCTTCCAAGTTGCCGGAACCCCGCTCCACAACCGATCTTGGCAAGATAACGCCGGATGCCATCGACCCCAATCTGGATACCCTGATCTGCCGGGCGGATGGCCAGCTGAGCTGGTCCAGCCTGCATATGCCAGAGGTGGTCCAGGCCAGGGACACAATCTGTCAGGATCTGATGAATTACCTGGGCGGACTGGATCAGGACTACTTCTTCAAGCGCCACACCATCAAGAACGGCGAGAGCTACTTCATCTACAGCCTGCGTTTTCTACGCAATCACGGCGATGGCCCCACCACCTACTATGTGGTGATGGTCGATTCGGCCAAGCGCTATCTGGCCCAGACCCGCAACTACCTCTACCAATGCATTCGTCAGGCACTGCTGGCTTACTCACTGCTCGGAGCCCTCTTGCTGCTCACCAGCTTCTGGAGCCTCACCTCCTTGCGCACCATGGCGCGCCAGATAGACGAGATCAGGGCGGGCAAGCGGGAGGCCCTCTCCAATGACTACGAGCGGGAGCTGACGCCACTGACCGAGTCGGTCAACCAGCTGCTGGAGAACGAACGCCAGCAGAGCCAGCGCTATCAGCACGCCTTGAACGATCTGGCCCACAGCCTGAAAACCCGGCTGGCCCTGATCCAGATAACGGCGCAGGAGGTCAAGCTGGGGCACGACATCCACGACAACATCAATGAGCAGATCCTGACCATGGATCAGATCATCCAGTACCAGCTGCGCCGCGCCGTCACCGGTCGCCAGCGCCTCGCCAGCAAGGGCACAGAGCCGGTACCGCTCATCGAAAAGCTGCTGGCCAGCCTCGCCAAGGTCTATCGCCACAAGAAATTGCAAACCCGCTTCAAGTTCGATGACGACGTCTTCTTTGCCGGTGAACAGGGGGATCTGATGGAGCTGATGGGCAACCTGCTGGATAACGCCTTCAAGTTCGCCATCAGCGAAATCCAGGTCACTGTCAGTCGCCGCCTGGATCGGCTGCGCATAGAGATTGAGGACGATGGCCCCGGCATAGACCCGGACAGATCACAACAGATCTTCCAGCGCGGGGTGAGGGCCGACAGCTCACCCGGCCAGGGCATAGGCCTGGCTGTGGTCACCGAGATAGTGCACAGCTACGGCGGCCAGATCATGGTGGATGAGTCCCCGCTGGGGGGTGCCCGCTTTACCCTGGACCTGCCTTAAGCCACTCGGCTCATGCCGCCTCACGCCAGCCCATTCAGCACGCCTGCCCCTTCGCAGGCGTGCTTGCTGTTGCCTTCCTCCTGATGCCCAGATAGACACCCGCAACCCTCGTCATATCGATCACATATCAGCAAGGAAGCGACACACAAAAGCAGGATGCAGATCAGAAGATAAAAAAAAACCGGCCTCAAGGGCCGGTGAAACAGTTCAGGCTTGTCAGGTGACAAACGTACCCAGCGGATGAAGACAAGTTCCAACTCCCTGTGGAGCCCTGGCCTCTTGAGTACGTGCATTCACTTTATGCCATGGTCACTGAATCAAGGCTGAACCATGACGCAGTTGGCATTCCCTCCCTGTTTCTGCTTACAACTTGATACCGAGCGACTGGCGCAGATAGGCACCGGCACCGAGCAGACCCGGCCCCTCGTGAGTAATGAGGAAGACGGGGATATCCTTCAGATAGGATTTGAAACGCCCCTTGTCTTCAAACGCCACCCGAAAGCCCGAGCCAATAAAGAACTCCTGAAAACGCGGTACGATGCCGCCTGCGATATAGACGCCGCCGAAGGTGCCCATGTTGAGCGCCAGGTTGCCGGCAAAGCGGCCCATCAGCACACAGAACAGGCTCAAGGTGCGGCGGCAATCCAGGCAATCCCCCGCCAGCGCCCGCTCAGTGATGTCTTTGGGGGCCAATGCCTCTGGCTCGCGCCCATCGGACTTCACCAGACCGCGATAGATGTTCACCAGACCAGGGCCGGAGAGCAGCCGCTCGGCCGAGACATGACCAAGCTCGGCGCGCATGACCTGCAGCACCGCATCCTCTTCTTCGCTGTTGGCGGAAAAATCCACGTGACCGCCTTCGCCCGGCAGGCTCAGCCATTGCTCACCCGCCTGCACCAGGTGGGCGACACCAAGGCCGGTCCCCGCCCCATAAATGGCGATGGGTTTGTCCGCCACAGGGGCCCCGCCCCCCAGCTGGATGCGATCGGCTTCTGCCAGCACGGGCACCGCCATTGAGACGGCGGTAAAGTCATTGATCACCTGCAAGCGGGTCAGGCCCAGATTGGCCTGCATCTCGCCGATGGAAAACTCCCAGCTGTGGTTGGTCATGGCGACCCAGTCGCCGTTGATGGGGCAGGCGATGGCGATGCAGGCCTGGCTCACCTGCGCAGCGTGTTCGTCCAGATAGAGGCGCACCACGGCTTCTAGGCTGGGATGGGCCAGCCCGGAATAGGTCTTGGCCCGGGAAATGGTGCCGGTCGCCAGTTCGCACAGGGCCAGCCGTGCATTGGTGCCACCGACGTCACCGACCAGCGCATGGGTATGCTGCATAACATAACTCCTTCGTTACTTGGGTCGGGGCGGCGCTTACCGTCCCGCAATTATTATTTGGCAGCAATTCTACCCGAGCCCCTCCCCCGGCGGCGTGTTTGATCAATGCAACTGTGCGCCCGCTCACAGTGTTGTTGCTTTGCAACATTTGTAAGCGTTTTCATGGAGTGGATGGAAGTTTGTAACCAAAAAGACGAAATAATTAGACATGAGTCATACTTTGCAGGGCCGAGATTAGTTTCAATAAGAGCTTGTCTTGTATAGTCATCCAGTTGATTGGAAACATGCTTAGCCGTGAATTTAGTGCAAAGACACTGAAGCTAAATTACAAAAATGCCTGGTGGTGATGATGAATACCCTTGATAAAATTACTAACAATTTGGAAAGTTTCAGTAAATCAGAGCGTAAAGTGGCCGAGGTCATTCTGGCCTCGCCACAGACGGCCATCCACTCCAGTATCGCCACCCTCGCCAAGATGGCTGACGTCAGCGAGCCGACCGTCAACCGTTTCTGCCGCCGTCTCGATACCAAAGGCTTTCCCGATTTCAAACTGCATCTGGCCCAGAGTCTGGCCAATGGCACGCCTTACGTGAATCGCCACGTGGAAGCGGAAGACGGTCCCGAGACCTATACCGCCAAGATCTTCGAATCCACCATGGCCTGTCTGGACGCCGCCAAAAACAGCCTGGATATTTCCGCCATCAATCGCTGCGTCGATATTCTGACCCAGGCCAACAAGATCAGCTTCTTTGGCCTGGGCGCCTCCTCCGCCGTGGCGCGCGACGCCCAGAACAAGTTCTTCCGCTTCAATATTCCGGTAGTGAGCTTCGATGACATCGTCATGATGCGCATGAGCTGCATCAACAGCAGCGAAGGGGATGTGGTGGTGCTGATTTCCCATACCGGCCGCACCAAGGCGCTGGTAGAGATAGCCGCGCTGGCCCGCGAGAACGATGGCACAGTGATAGGCATCACCGCCAAAGACTCGCCGCTGGCCCGCGAGTGCAATCTGGTGCTCTCCATGGATGTGCCGGAAGATACCGACGTCTACATGCCGATGGCGTCACGCATCGCCCAGCTGGCGCTGGTGGATGTGCTGGCGACCGGTTTTACCCTGCGCCGTGGCATGAAATTTCGCGAAAACCTGAAGAAAGTCAAAGAAGGTTTGCGCGAATCCCGCTTTGATACTCCCCACTCCTCCTGAGGCAACGGGGGCCCCGGCCCCCGGCTGTCTATGCCACCCACCTTGGTGTAGTATTGTAATTTAGTAACAGAAGCCACCCAGATGGCTTGCAAGCGGATGCTATGGGTCATGCGCTTGCCGGGGCAGTATCTCAAGTCATATCAACTTCAAACTGGAGTCTTTCATGCCAAGACGTACAAAGATTGTAACCACACTCGGTCCGGCGACCGATCGCGAAGGGATCCTAGAGGCGATCATTCGTGCCGGCGCCGACATGGTGCGGATGAACTTCTCCCACGGCACCGCTGAAGACCATATCTTGCGCGCCAATCAGGTGCGTGACATTGCCGCCAGGCTCGGCCGCCACGTCGCCATCATGGGTGACCTGCAAGGCCCCAAGATCCGCGTTTCCACCTTCAAGGATGGCAAGGTCTACCTGGCCATCGGTGACAAATTCATTCTCGATGCGGCGCTCGGCAAGGGTGAAGGCTGCCAGGAACAGGTCGGCATCGACTACAAGAGCCTGCCCGACGACGTGATCGCCGGTGACATACTGCTGCTGGACGATGGCCGCGTGCAATTGAGAGTCGAGCTGGTCGAAGGCACCCGCATCCACACCACAGTGACGGTGGCGGGCCCGCTCTCCAACAACAAGGGCATCAACAAGAAAGGCGGCGGTCTCTCCGCCCCGGCCCTGACCGAGAAAGACAAGGAAGACATCAAGACTGCCGCCCTGATGAACGTGGATTACCTGGCAGTCTCCTTCCCCCGTTGTGGCGATGACCTGCGCTATGCCCGTGAACTGGCCCGCGAAGCCGGCTCCAACGCCAAGATTGTCGCCAAGGTCGAGCGCGCCGAAACTGTCGCCACCGACGAGGCGATGGAAGACATCATCCTCGGCTCCGATGCCGTCATGGTGGCCCGTGGCGATCTGGGCGTCGAGATCGGCGATCCCGAGCTGGTTGGCGTGCAGAAGAAGCTGATCCGTCACTCCCGCCGTCTGAACCGCGTCGTCATCACGGCGACCCAGATGATGGAGTCCATGATCAACGCCCCGTTGCCGACCCGTGCCGAAGTGATGGACGTGGCCAACGCCGTGCTGGATGGCACAGACGCTGTGATGCTCTCCGCCGAGACCGCCGCCGGCCAGTTCCCCATCGAGACTGTCATGTCCATGGCCAGCGTCTGTGTGGGTGCCGAGAAGCACCCAAGCCTGAACGTTTCCAACCACCGCATGAGCTACACCTTCACCTCGGTGGAAGAGGCAGTCGCCATGTCCACCATGTATGCCGCCAACCACCTGGAAGGGGTCAAGGCAATCGTGGCGCTGACCGAATCCGGCACCACACCGCTGCTGATGTCCCGCATCAGTTCGGGCCTGCCTATCTTCGCCATGTCTCCCCACAACAAGACTCTGGCCTGGACCAATCTCTACCGCGGCGTCACCCCTGTGCTGTTTGACGGCGACGAGACCAAGCCTGTCTACGAAGTGTGCCGCGACGCGCTGGATGTGCTTAAAGCCAAGGGGCTGGTCCAGAGCGGCGACATGGTGTTGCTGACCCACGGCGACAAGATGGAAACCGTGGGCAGTACCAACACCTGCAAGGTGATGATGGTCGAGTAACTTCCCCCCATCAACAAAAACGGCTCCCGCGGGAGCCGTTTTTCATTGACGAGTCTGGACCTCAACCGCGAAACAGTTCGACCTTGTCACCATGGCGCAGGCTACCTGCACCGCGTACCACCACCCTGTCCCCCTGCTTGAGCGCCCCGCTCACCGCCACCTGCTGACTGTCACCAAACAGCACTGTCACCGGCACCCGGTTGACCTTGAGCCCCTTGCCGCTCTGCTCCACCTGATAGACAACGCTCCCCTCGGTGTTGAGCACAAGGGCATCCCGTGGCAGCAGCATGGTGTGCTGCTCACCCAGCGGCAACGCCACCCGCACCGGCGACCCTATGATGAAGCTGGCCGATTCTGGCTTGAGGCGCAGCTCGATGAGGCGGGATTTGGGATCGGCACTCGCCGCCCGCTGGTAATAAATGCCATGGCCGCTGAGCTGATCACCCTCAACCCGCAATCGGGTCCGGGGCTCCAGGCGCTGAGCCCAGACGATGGGGGCCTGCAGGCGGATATCCGGCTGATCCGGGTTGACCAGCTCCAGCGCCTGCTCGCCGGCATCCACATGCTCCCCCGGCTGGATGAAGTGGTTGTTCACCACCCCATCGAACGGGGCGAAGATATGGCTGCGACGCAACTGCTCCTCAATCTGGCGCACCTGCACCCTCGCCAGCCGCTCGGCAAGCTCTGCCTGCTCCACCTCGTAACCGGCCTTGTCATACTGGCTGGCTGAGGCACTCTTCTGTTGGTGCAGTCGCTCGAGACGCACAAACTCGGCCTTGGCATAACGCACATTGCTGGCCCACTTGGCCTGCTCGGCCCGCGCCTGTTCCAGTGATAGCTGCAATGCAGCGCTGTCGAGACGCAGCAGCTCGTCCCCCGCCTTGACCCGACTGCCGAACTCGGCAATCCACTCCACCCGTCCGCTCACCTCGGCACTCAACGCCGCCTGCTGACGGCTTGCCACAGTGCCACTGACCCAGATGCTGGCCGCCGCATCCCCTTGGGTCACGTCGGCAAGGGTCACCATCTTGCCTTGTGCCAGGGCGGGAAGCCCCCCTCCCGCCAGCAGGGCCGCACCCAGTACCATCCTTGTGAAAATTCGTTTCATCGATGAGCTCCTTGCTCAGGCCCGCTGCCGCAGGGCGAGCGGTGGCTGTTCAGTCTGCTCCCCCAGCCGCAGAAAGGCGGGTAACAGGATCAGGGTAAACAGGGCGCTGCAACTCATGCCGCCGACGATGACGGTGGCCAGTCCCCGGTAGATTTCGCTGCCCTCGCTCGGGCTCAGCATCAGCGGCAACATGCCAAAGATGCTGGTGAGGCTGGTCATGGCGATGGGCCGCATCCGGCTTCGCAGCGCATCGGCTACCGCACATTGACGACTCATGCCGTCCCGCTCGGCCGAGCGGGTCTGGTGCACCAGCAAGATGGCGTTATTGACTACCAATCCCAGCAGAATAACGAAGCCGATGATGGTCAAGAGATCCATCGGCAGCGGCACCAGCAGGCCGCTCAGGTGCAGCGTCAGCACACCGCCGACCGAGGCAAGCGGCAAGGTCAGCAACACCAGAACGGCATCCTTGAGAGAGGCAAACACGCCCCACAGCAGGATCAGCAGTATGATCACGGCGAACAGGAAAATGGCACCCAGATTGTCCAGCGCCTGTTGCAGACTGTCGGCGTTGCCAGCAATCCGCAACTCCCCACCAACGGGCAGCAGCGGGCGGATGGCGGCAAAGCTCCTGCCTTGAAGGGTGTCGAGCACCTGCTCCATGCTCATCCCCTCAGGCGGGGTGATCTGCAGGCTGATACTGCGCCGTCCATCGACCCGCAGTATGCTGGCCGGCCCCATGTCGTGTTCCACCTGCAGCAACTCACCCAGGGGAACGATCCGGCCGGACGGCGTCGCAAGCGGCACCGCCTTGAGCTCATCGGGGTTGGCGGAGGTCTGCCCCATCAACATGATGTCGAGCCGCTCCTCCCCATCAAAATACTCCCCGACCCGCAGGCCGTCGCCGAAGGTCTGGATGATGGCGGGCATGGGAGTGCGATCCCATCCCACCTCGGCGAGACGCCGGTCTTGGGGCACCAGCCGCAGCTCGGGGGCGGTGAAGTCGAGATCCGGCTCGGGCCGGACCTGGGCTCCCGGCAAATCCCGCTTCACGATGGCCATGCTCTCCCGGGCTGCCTGATAGAGCTCGGGCAGATTGCCCCCCTGCAGCAAGAGAGAAATACCGTTCTCGCTGTCAAAGCCACCGAACAAGGAGCCCTGGCCACCGAATGTCTGGGTATCGGGAATGCCCACCAGCAGTTGCTTCATCAGCAGGCTTTCCAGCTCCTTGATGCGGTTCTCATCCTTGGGCCTCACCCCAATCTGGGCACCGCCCGGGTAGCGCATTATGTAGTAGTTCTTGAGGGCAGGCTCCTTCTCCCCCTTCATGTAGGGAGCGAGCCGGGCGATCAGGGTGTCGATCACTTCTTCCCGCTGGGCCTTGAGATTAAAACCCGGGGTGAAGCTCATCCAGACATCCACCGCATCGCGTTTTACATCCGGCAGGTAATCCATCTTGGGCAGCAGGGCCCAGGTCGCCAGGGCTGGCAGACTCATCATCAAGATGATGATGCTCCAGCGGCGAGGCGCCGTGCCAGTCCAGCGGATCACATGGCGGGTTGTGCGCTGCCACAGTGAGTCATAGGGATCGACCAGTCGCTCGCGCCCCATCCAGCGCGCCGCTACCGCAGGCAGTACTGTGACCGCCACCAGCATGGAGACGGTCACGGCGCAGGCGATGGTCAGCGCCAGATCGGCAAACAGTTGACCCTCCACGTCGTTGAGCAGCAGTACCGGCAAAAAAATGGCCACTGTGGTCAGGGTGGAGGCCACCAGCGCAGTCCACACCTGTCGGGTACCCTCCAGCGCCGCCTCGGCCTTACTCAAATCACCCCGCTCATGGCGCCGGTAGATACTTTCCAGCACCACTATGGCGGCATCCAGCACCATGCCGACCGCAAAGGCGATGCCCGCCAGCGAGATGACGTTGAGGGTCCTGCCCAGTACCTTGAGCAGACAGAAAGTGAGCATGATGCTGATGGGAATGGCGAGCGCTATCATCAGGGTCGCCTTGAGCTGGCGCAGAAACAGCCAGAGGATGGCGCAGGAGAGCAGCACGCCGAGCCCCAGGTTGGCCGTCACCATGCCCACCGCCCGGTTGATGTAGAGAGAGGCATCGAACGACTGCTCCATGTGCAGCCCGACCGGCGCCAGCACGTCGCGGTTGAGATCGCTCACTTTGACCTTGATCGCCTCCAGCGCCGCCAGGGCATTGGCGCCACTCTCCTTGAAGATCTGCGCCGCTATGGCGGTATTGCCATTCTGGATGCGCAGTACCGGGTTCTCTTCCCGGGACAGCCTGATCTCTGCCACATCACGCAGATAGATGGGCAGACCATCGCGCCAGTCCACCACCTTGTCCCCCAGGGTATCGACGTCATAACGCCCTGCGAAGCGCAGCTTGTATTCCCAACGGCCTATGTCGAGGGTACCCGCCGACACATCCCAGCCGGTACTGGCCCGGCTGGCGAGCACTGGGATCTCCACCCCCAGCTCGGCGGCGCGATAGGGGTCGAAACGTATCTGGATCTGGCGCTCGTTGATCCCCTCCACCTCCACGGTCGATACCCCCGGGATCCGCTCCAGCTCAGGCTTGACCCGCGCCTCGATCAGCGCCTGATGATCGTCAATCTGTCCCTTGGCACCGGGCAGTTGCTGGATAAAAAAGAAGGTGAGGGTGTCGTTGCTGCTGTAATTGTTGACGTAGGGGCCACCTATGTTGTCCGGCAACCCGGACACCCGGTTCAGGCGAGAGATGACATCGAGCTGGGCCCGCTGCATGTCGGTACCGAGGGCGAACTCCAGATCAATTTCGGTAAAACCGGGAAAGCTGTTGCTGGTGAGACTCTTGAGCCCCTGCACGCCCTGCATCTCCTGCTCGATGGGGTCGGTGATTTCCGATTCCATCTCCTGAGGGGAGGCCGAGCGCCAATCCACCGAGATATTGAGGTGCGGGCGGTCTATGTCCGGGAACAGCTGGATGGGCAGCCCCCGAATGCTGAGCAGGCCCAGCAGAAAAATCAGCACGATCGACACCGCCACCCAGATGGGACGTTCGATCGCCGTTTTGGCGAGGTTCATTCACTCTTCCTGAGTTGTTGTTATCGGCCATTCCGCTGGCCTTGCTTCCTGCCCCAAGGGTGGGGGCCATTGCATTAAACTGGAATTAATCCAGGTTGTAAATCCATGGTTAACAAACAAAAAAACCGGCCAGATTGGCCGGTTTCTCGTCAGGTTCAGTGCCAGCGACGCGGTCAGGCGGCGTGCACCACAGGGTTCGGCTGAGACAGACCTTCCAGCTCGCCAGGAGCAAAGTTGTCCACCTGGATGGCTTCGTAACGCAAGGCATCGGCAGCCAGCAGCTTGTCGGCCTCATCCTTGCTCAGGATGGACTGGGACAAGGCGGCATCGACCAGCTCGGGCAACGCCATCTTGCGGGGCAGCTTGCCCTCTTTCTGGGCCTGTACCAGCTTCTTCTCGTAGGGCTGCACCGCCACCATGGCCAGGAAGGCACGCTCCATCAGACCGACGGGATCCGCGTCATCCTTGCCCACATAGCACAGTGCCGTCAGACGATCACGAAATTCACCCGGCTTCATCATGGCCAGACAGATGGCATGGCAGCGATCATCGGCCGGCATCTGGTAGCCGACGCCGAACGGGAAGACGACCCGCTTGAGCACGACACCCACCACCTTGTTCGGGAAGTTCTGGAAAAAACCATCGAACGCCTTGCCAATCAGGTAGAGGCTGCGTTCCACAGCATACTGCACGAACGGCAGATCGGAGACCATGCGGCCCTGATCTTCGTAATGCTTGAGGGTGGCAGAAGCCAGATAGAGGTGGCTCAGCACGTCACCCAGACGGGCAGATATCATCTCCTTGCGCTTGAGATCGCCACCCAGCATCAGCATGGAGACATCTGCGCACAGGGCCAGCCCTTTACTCATGCGAGCAAGCTGCTTGTAGTAACGGGCCGTCTCGCCCCCTACCGGGGAGCCATTGAACTGACCCAGGGTCAGCCCCTGGAACAGGGCGCCGAAGAAGTTGCCGGCACCAAACGCGATATGTTTGAGAAGCAGGTCGTCGAACTTCTCGAGGCCACGCTCAAAATCAGGATCGGCCGCCGCTTCCATCTCGCCAAACACATAAGGGTGGCAGCGGGTAGCCCCTTGCCCGAAGATCATCAGGTTGCGGGTCAGTATGTTGGCCCCCTCCACCGTGATGGCCACCGGAATGCCCATGTAGGCATAACCAGTGTAGTTTTTCGGACCCAGCTGAATGGCACGACCGGCGTGGATGTCCATGGAGTCATCCATGATCTGGCGCGCCATTTCGGTCATGTGGTACTTGGAAATGGCAGTGACGATGGCCGGAGCCTGACCCAAGTCCAGGGAACCTGCGGTCATGCGACGGGCCCCTTCCAGCTGATAGGTAAGACCACCGATGCGGGCCAGCGCTTCCTGCACCCCTTCAAACTTGCCGATGGACATGCCGAACTGCTTGCGCACATAGGAGTAGGCGCCGACGGTGCGGCTCGCCATGTGACCACAGGCGGTGCCGAGCGCAGGCAGCGAGATGCCGCGACCGGCGGAGAGACACTCCACCAGCATGCGCCAGCCACGGCCGGCGTAATCCGGACCACCGATGATCCAGTCGAGCGGAATGAACACATCCTTGCCGAAGGTCGGGCCGTTAAGGAATGCCAGCCCCATTGGATAGTGGCGATCGCCGACCCGCACACCCGGGTGGCTGGTGGGGATGAGGGCGCAGGTGATGCCGAGTTCTTCCTTGTCACCCAGCAGTTTTTCCGGGTCAAACAGCTTGAACGCCAGACCCAGCACGGTAGCGCGCGGGGCCAGGGTGATGTAACGCTTGTTCCAGTTCAGGCGGATGCCAAGCACTTCCTCACCCTTGTACTGACCCTTGCAGACGATCCCCTTGTCAGGGATGGCGCCAGCGTCAGAACCGGCTTCCGGACCGGTCAGGGCAAAACAGGGCACTTCCTTGCCATTGGCAAGACCCGGCAGCCAGAAATTCTTCTGGGCCTGGGTGCCGTAGTGCATCAGCAGCTCGCCCGGGCCAAGGGAGTTCGGCACCATGACGGTGACCGCCACGCTCAGACTCTTGGTGGCAATGCGAGTCACTATGGTGGAGTTGGCAATGGCCGAAAACTCGCGACCGCCATAGGATTTCGGGATGATCAGGGAGAAGAAGCCCTCCTTCTTCAGATAGTCCCACACCGGCTCCGGCAGATCTTTGGTTTCGTTGACGATCTTGAAGTCATCCACCATGGCGAGCAGGGTCTCGACCTGATTGTCGATAAAGGCCTGCTCTTCGGCGCTCAGTTCGGCCTTGCCGTAACCGTGCAGTTTTTTCCAGTCGGGGTTGCCGCGAAACAACTCGCCATCCCACCAGACGGAGCCGGCTTCCATGGCCTCCCGCTCGGTGGCCGACAAGGGCGGCAATATCTTCTTGAAGATGCCGAACACGGGACGGGTTACCACCTTTTTACGGATGGAGGGCACGCCGAGCAGGACGGCTATCGCCAGCACCAGCAGGATAAGCAATGTGATCATACCGAAGTTCCTTCTATTTCACTGTTTCCGTTGATTTATTGTTGGTTGTTACACGGCCAGGGAGAGCCTGGTCGACTCCACGGGCGCCCCGACACCAGACGCCAGATAAGGAATTACATTGCGCACCAGCCCTTCCACATCGAGCTGCTGACCAAAGTCGGCCAGGGCGATGTCGCGCAGGGCATCGGCGGAGGCCATGGTGAACACGACGGTGCCCAGAGTGAAATGCAGCCGCCAGAAGAGGTCGGCCGGTGACAGAGCCGGATTGGCCTTGGAAATCGCCTGGGTGATCCGCAACAAGATGGGGCCATAGTGAGCAGTAATGAAGCGGCGCAGGTGACCCTGACTGTCGATATAGCCACGTCCCAGCAGCTGCATGAAGATGGCGGGGCCATTGGCTCGCACTGCAATCAGCTTCATCAAGGGATCGACAAAGCTTTCAAATACCTGCAGCAGGGTCAACTGCTCCTGCTCCATCAGGGTATGCAGTCGTGCATCCAGATCCGGCATAAACAGGCTCAGATAGCGATCAAGTACAGCCTGGATCAGCTCCTTTTTGGAGCCGAAGTGATAGTTGACCGAGGCGAGGTTGACATTGGCTTCACTGGTGATCAGACGCAAAGAGGTATCGGCGAATCCCCGCTCGGCAAACAACACCTCGGCGGCATCAAGAATACGGTTTTTGGTATCGATTTTACTCACAGGACACCTCACTTAAAACGAATGTTTAAAAAGTACGTTTCACAACCATTTGTGTCAAGAGAATGTGAACATGTGTTAGCGAAATGTTTTTGCTAAAAAGGGGGAACAAGGCGGGAACTTAGCTGACAAACAGCACTCTATATCTATGCCACTGCAATTAAACATTAAGTCTCGCCCAACCTGCTCCATGCTAGTTGGGCATTTTTTTGCACTGTTGGTATTGGTGCCGATACGGGGGCAAAAAAAACCGTCGCTGGTAGCGACGGCGGGGAAAAGAGGTTGCACCATCCTGATCCAACCCATCGATGCGAGTTCAGGCTTTCATCGATTTGCCCATCATGGCGGCCAAGCGTGTTCAAACTTTGTCAGCGCCCCCGCAATTTGTGACAAAGTATGACAAGCCACAACATGGTCTCGACCCGCCACCTTTGTTATGCTGGCGCCTCACGCCAGAAGGGGAGAGAAGATGAAGTATACGGTCGATACCCACACCCATACCGTCGCCAGCACCCACGCTTACAGCACCATTCACGACTATCTGCCCATCGCTCGCGCGAGGGGGATCAAGCTGTTCGCCACCACGGATCACGGCCCCGACATGGCCGATGCACCTCACTTCTGGCACTTCGTCAATCTGCATGTGTTGCCACGGGTGGTCGACGGGGTCGGCATACTGCGCGGCATAGAAGCCAACATCAAGAACATTGATGGCGAAATCGACTTCCCTGAGCGCTACGAGTCGCGGCTCGACATGATAATGGCAGGCTTTCACGAACCTGTATTTCCCCCCTGCGATCAGGCAACCCATACCCAGGCCATGATCAACACCATCAGGAGCGGCCGGGTCGACATGATAAGCCACCCGGGCAATCCCGCCTTCCCCATCGACATCCAGGCCGTGGTCAAGGCCGCCGCGCAATACAGAGTGGCGCTCGAACTCAACAACTCCTCGTTCAGCCATTCCCGTCAGGGTAGCGAGAACAACTGCCGCGCCATCGTTGAAGCGGCGCGCGACCTCGGTGCCTATCTCACCTTCGGCTCCGACTCCCACGTTGCGTTCAGCCTTGGGAATTTCGAACACTGCCACCGACTGGTGACCGAGGCACACTTCCCCGAGGATAGGATCCTGGCGCGCTCTCCCCGCGCCCTGCTCGATTTTCTCGAGAGCCGCGGCCGAGCCCATATCCCGGAGTTTGCAGATCTCTGATCGTTTGGCCGTAACACAATGAGCCCACTCATAAAAGTGAGACAGGCTCATTGACTTGAACCTGCATTTTCGGGAATCTGGCCACACGCCGGTATAGCTCAGTTGGTAGAGCAGCGCATTCGTAATGCGAAGGTCACAGGTTCGACTCCTGTTTCCGGCACCATTTAAAACAATGATTTATGATTTCCACATGGCTGAAAAATTGTAGATTTTTGTCTTGGGTACCACATGGGGTACCACATTTGGCACGAGGTAGGAACTAACCTTACTCCCTAAGGGCCTTCCTAACGGAGAGTGCCACATTATCTCAATGTATTCCCTTAGTCGGGTAAAGCTGTGTTCATGAAGGAAAGTGTTACAACACCAAGATGACTCATTCGACCCCCAAACAACCTTTGGCGGCTAAGATATCAAGGGTGATAAAACATGTTGTTCTCTACGGCATGAACTAAGCCATAACAACTAAGCTATTGAAAAAAAGCACTTTCA
The DNA here is from genome assembly GCF_027705025.1 of Aeromonas sp. D3. Classification (NCBI taxonomy): domain Bacteria; kingdom Pseudomonadati; phylum Pseudomonadota; class Gammaproteobacteria; order Aeromonadales; family Aeromonadaceae; genus Aeromonas; species Aeromonas sp. D3. The sequence goes on from NZ_JAPDBE010000005.1 coordinate 84,252, forward strand.
TATTAATGAAAGTGCTTTTTTAGTTTTGAACCCACATTTGAACCCACACCTACTCAACTAGACATCATTGTTGATGTTCCAATTGAGGTAAATGGTAAATCCTGAACCTAAAAAGCCCGCCGTGTAGGCAGGCTTAAGTGAGCACCAACTCCTGGCTACGCTTTGGCGTACTTCTCTGCGAACTTTTCATCAGACATACAGATGTACATGACGAACTCAATAAAGGCGATGACTGCCGGTATAAACGTCCAGCAAAAGATTAGATATAGGAACCCTTGCAGGGCCTTGCCAAGGTAAAACTTGTGAATGCCAATCCCACCAAGGAAAAAAGCGAGCAGGGCGGCAGTGATCCGGCTCTTGCTTGCGCCATATACCGCTCCACAATGGGGACATGATGTCGCTGTTTTGTGAATTTCTTTACCGCACCCACGACAAAAAACCATATCTGACATATAAGCTCCCTTTTTATATGATCGTTATTTATGAAAATTAAACCGCATACGATGATGTACGCTCAAAAAGATCGAAACATCCTCCTCTATTTACCCCACGCATCAGGAGTATATCTTTCCAATTTTGTCAATTTTACCACCGCGTTTTCCATTTCCCAACATAATTGCTCCATGAACTATTCATGAAATTTTTTCCGTGGTAGTTGTCAGTTCTTGCGTAGCATCACGCTGTTGATATCCCATACCCAACGCTCACTGGGATTACCGGGCAGATTGAGGGTAAAGCCGTTGGTGGTGGGGCTCAGTTTGCCTAGGTCACTACAGGTACCAAATGCTTCAGACATCATGGTGGGTGAGTCTTGTCTGACCACAACCAGCTGGTAGAGCACGGGGCAACCCACACCACCGCTGAACAGCTCAAGAAGTGCGGCTTTACCATCGGGTATTGCAAACTGGTGGGCCACATCGACACCGGCATAACTGTCGTGATGAGTCAGTAGCTCACCATTGAGCAGCACATCAAAGTTCAATTCGTCATTTTTGCGTACAGTAAATCCAGCCGATGCTTTTACCAGCTTGGGCTGAAAATAGACACTCCCATTGGTGTAAGTCACCATAGAGCCATCAAATGCTACCTGAGTTCCCACAAGTTCCATTAGAGCAGTGTAATCCTCATCGTTGAACCATAGCTCCACAGCATCTTTCCCTGATACTTCGACCCAGAATTTCATGCTGGCATAGCTCAGTTTTCCACTCAGAGTTGCAGGCACCTTGGTCTCAATCTCAAAAGTACCATCAGCAGCGAAGGTGGCCACCGAACATGTCAACAGAATACTAAATAAGGCCACGCGTAATATTTCGGTCAAAAAGTGGGTCATGATTTTCTCCATTGGTTTTGGGTAATCCCTTCATCTTTAGGGGCGTGATGACCCCTTCGCATGGGGACTCATAGATATTGGAATTCAGAACATGACCTCGCTATTGCTCAAATAGGCTAAGCATTTTTAAATTCAATTAAGTCATTGCAACTTCTTACAGTTTTCCAACCACATTACAGCATCAATTTTTCCATTTTGTAGATAACGCTGCTGGTTTGCCCAATGAGTTGCAAGAAATGGTCTAAGTCCATACAGCTTTTTATTAATTGTCAGCATTTGATTAAATACTGAAACTTGTTCTTTAATTGGGTCCTCACCATATAGGGATGCAGACTCGACCAAACCACTGGCGTAATAGCCCGTAAGTTGGCTGAGCCGCTCTTTTTGCTCATCCAGCTTGGTCTTGCGAACCGCGCAGTTTTTATCGGCTTTATCGCTACAGAGCAGCTCATAGTTGGAGCTAAGAAAATCCAAGAACTTGCCATCATCTTGTAACTTGGTGCAGAGGAAGGCACCCAAGTTAAGGCTGGCGCGAATCGACTGAGCACGCTCTTCCTGCTGCTTTTGGTTGCTCGCCCTAAGCTGCCCTTCCAGGTTTTTCAGTTTCTGCTTGAGCGCCTCATCGTCAACCCCAGAGGCCAGCGTGCTTAACTCGCTGACCGCATCCTTCTTGTCGCTGGCCTCCCCCGCTGGTTTGTTTGATCCCAGTTGCCGCCAACTGCTTTCGATACTCTTGACTCGCTGCGTCGATGTCATGGTTGGGGAGACCAATACCAACCGCAGCCCAGTACTCTTGCTGGTAAAGTGGCGATCCTCATCGTAGTAACTCACCTCTTTGCGGGCTGCGCTGCGCAAGGCAGCCTGCTCAGTGAGATAGTTACCACCGCGCACCACATAACCACCGGCCTGACCATGTTGGCGATCGAGCTTGTTGAGATAGAAGGGTTCAAACATCATCTCGTCCACGTTACCCAACATGTCGTGCAATCCGAGAGGGTTAGGAGCCAGCAGCCCCGCCAGTTGTAAGCGGCCATTGGCTGACTGGGCTCCGGCAAACCATTCATGCTCTTTGAGATCGTTCATGGGATATCGGATGTCACGAAAATCGGCGCTGTTGACCTTGAGCCCACCGCGCGCGGCAAATTCCCACTCAATTTCAGTCGGCAGGCGTACAAACCCCGCTTTACCATCTTCTTTGGGGATCTGGTCAGCGGCATGCTGTCTCAACCAGAGATTGTATTTATCGGTTGCCGCAACCGCGTCGAACCAGCTAATAGCGCTTACCGGGAGGCTCAGCTTTTTCGACTGTGTGGGGCAGGTATCTGCGGTAAGTGCCTGATATTGGAGCTGAGTCAGCTCATATTTGGCCATCAGGTAATAGCGGCCCTGCTCCTTAGCCGGCTGGGTGAAACTACCAGCAATAAAAGCAGGATGAGCGTGCTCGATAAAGCCCCAGTCACCGCCGTCTTGACCTACCTGGATCGGCAAGTCTTCCAGCGGGCCGTTGACCGGTACCTGCACTCGCCGAAAGGCCATGGCCCCCTCGCACGGCATCGGCAGGATCACATCCTCCACATCGGGTTTCGGATTGTAATTTTTATCTGGCCATGGTTCGGCGAATGTGCTGCCGCTGGACATGGCACATCCCATGATGATGAGCCGGGATAAGGTCTTCTTAGAGTTCACGCAAACTCTCCGCAGGTTGAATGGCAATGGCCCGTCTCGCACCAATAATGGCCACTAGAATGGCCACCGTCAGGGCCAGGAGCAGGGCCAGTAAGCTGTGTAATGGGGTTATCCGGCAGATCATCTGTTCAGTACTCTGGCTGCTGGCCAGCGTCCGATTAAACAGTGCACTGCCGCTCAGGTAGAGCAAGAGGCCACCACCATAGGCAAGCAACGTCAGGATCACCCCCTGAAGGATGATATAGAGGCCCACCGCCGGGCTGGTAAATCCCAGTAAGCGCAATACAGCAATATGCTTGCGCTTGCGATCCACGTTCGCGAGGAAGGCGCCGATCAAGGATGCGACACAGCCGATCAGCGCGGTGCCAGCGATGACGTTGAAGATGAGGCTAAGTACCCGGTTGATACTCTTTATGTTCTCGATATCGGCCAACCGGCTCACTGTCTCGATGCGCTGTTGCTTGAGCCAGAGATCGAGAGCTGCCACTTGGTCAATGCTGTTGGCATAAAGACGGGCGCGGGCGAATATCGGCGGTTTATCCGTTAACGGCTGACCTGTGCTAATCCCCAGCATAGGGATGCGATAGCCATCACGAAAAGACTCCAGCGCCAGCAGCAAGGGCTCATGCACGAACAGAGCGGGACGGTTGAAATAAGTGGGCGCCAATATTGCTCCCACAGTTAAGGTACGCTCCCCCCACTCTCGCCGATCTTCGAGCTGGCGCATGACGCGCAAGCGGATGGTTTCACCAGCACTGACCGCCAAGCGGCGTGCAGCCTCGGCACTGAGGATCACCTCATCCTCGCTCCCCAGTTGCAATGTTCCTAACAGAGGGTCGCCCTGAACGGTCGGGATTACCTCGGCATTTTCAATGAAATGGCTCATATCTTTCAGCAAATCGGCTTGGGTATTGAGGGATCGGGTTTGGCCGATGGCAAAGCCTACCTCCGATTTTTGCCGCAAGGCGGCGATCCATTCTGCTGAATAGTGGCCACTACTCACCATGCGGATCTCCAGATTGCGCGGATCTCGCGCGAGATCCTGCTGCAACTGGCTCACCACCCCATAACGCAGACCAAACATCAGCAGCAGCGGGGCTATCACGGCGATCAGTGAGGAAATAATACAAAATGATACCGAACGATCATGCCAAAGATCTTGCATGGCCAAGCGCAACAGTAGTCCGCGTTTATGAGAACGCAAAATGGGTCTCTCCCTGCGTTAAATTAGCCTTGAGACAGGGTAAGCCAAACGTCTTAACCAAACCCCAATCATGAGAGGCCACCAGCGCCGCAATGCCCCACTCTTGTACCAACTCGATAAAGAGCGCAAAGAGCAACCTGGCTGTGTGGGGATCAAGAGACGCGGTGGGTTCATCGGCCAGTAGTAGCTTTGGGCGGTGCGCCACCGCCCGCACAAAAGCGACTCGCTGCCGCTCCCCGATAGAAAGCTGGGCTGGTTTCTTGTGCAGCAATCCCTCCAACTTGAGGGTCTGGACAGCCCGCGTGAGTAAATGCTCATCTTCCGCTATGCCCAGTAGTTGGCAGGGTAACCGGATATTGTCTCTCACCGTCAGGAAGGGCAGCAGGCCGCCACTTTGCAACATGAAGCCAATTCTGGCGGCGCGGATGTCGGCTAATGCCGCTTGATCGTTAGCCGCCAGCAAGTGGGCAATATCGACAACAGCTGGGGCGGCGTCAATGAAGTCCATCTCAAAACGGCCAACGCGACTGGGGCTCAGTAATAGCCCAATCACCTCAAGCAGGGTGCTCTTGCCGCAGCCACTTTCGCCCGTCACGGCCACTACTTGTCCCAGAGGCAAGGTCAGTGCGGGCAAACAGACCCGGTGGGCCTGTTCACCGCTGCCCCGCACTATGCTCATATCTTCGATACATAGCATCAGGGCATCATTTCCAGGGGAATCGGATAGACGTGATCACGGGGATCGCTATCCTTGGCTAGCGCCACCCAGCGATCGACATCGGCGTTGTAACGCTGGTAATGGCGCAGCTTGGTCGCGAGGGTGCGGATAAACTTCTCCTGTGCCAATCCATCCCAACTCTTCCAGGTCTCCTCATCCAGATTGAGCACATCACTGCGATAAGGCAGATCGGCAAGGTATTCCCCCATCACTCCAAGATCCGTGATGCTGGTGTTATCCAACTGCTTGAGCTGGTTAGGATCTGCGCCCATGGTCGCCGCCACCGAGCGTAGTCGCTCGAACATCTTGGCCGGTGAGATCATACCTTCATTGGCCGCATCCAAAATCTGTTTCACCACATCGCTAAGGTCACTAAGTTGGCCCTTGGTGAGCAGCACCCTGACCTCGGTGGTAGGGATATTCTGCTTGATCAGATCCCGGTCGCTGATCCAGGCCTCGAACACCAAGGGAGCCTGAGTTCCACTCTTTTTACCGAGGTAGGAGAGTTGCATGGCATGACCGATCAGTGCTGTATCTTGCAGCAATTTTTGCGCCGGGGTGAGCGTGCCCTCCTCTTTGGCGTTACTGGCGCTGCCTACGGCCGGCTCACCAAAATAGGATGCTTTCACCTGATCGGTAATGGCGGTAGCCAATGCATCAACCTTGTTACCAAACTCGTTAACATCACCAGCATTAACCGGGTAGTAAAGCGAGGTATTGGTGCCACTGTAAGTTGATAACTCCTGATATTGGCTTGCGGCATTGGCGTGATCTTTCTTACCCGCCGCAGTTTTCAGGTGCAGGGTATATATCGCCACCCCAGGGTTGGCGGCTTCCAACCGGATCTGCTTGGCATCCAATCCAGTGGTAGACAGCTTGTTATCCCCTTCGATAGCCCCTGCATCGGTGATCAGCACCACATAACGGGCCCCAAAACGGCTCCAGTCGATCTGGTCTATCGCCTGCATTACCCCCGCATACGCGTCTTCATTGAACAGCTTGCTAGAAACGGTAGCCTGCTTGAGGTCGGCCACTTTTTTCAAGAAATCGGCACCGCCTTTGATTTCATTGGGGTCGGCATACATGCGGGTGGTGTACTCCAGACCCGGTACCTCCTTGGTACTGGAGCGAAAGGAGATCATGCCAAACTTCACCTGCTGCCCCAGATTTTCCTTGTTGATCCGCTCATAGACCTTGCGCACGGCCTCGCGGGTACGTTCGATATAAGGTCCCATCGAGATGGTGGAATCCACCACGAACACCACTGCGGCATTGAACTCTTTGAGCTGGCTCACCTTGGCGCTTGGTTCAACCGTGGCCGTATCAGCCTTACTGACCGAGGCCACATTGAGCAAGCGGGTGTAGAAGCCATCCTCGGTCATGACCTCTTCACCACTGAGGATGGGTAGCAGATAAAACTGTTGCTGCAGATCGACAAAGTATTCAGGCTCTTGTGCCAGTACCCCGGCGGCGTTGCCCTGCTTCTTCAATGCAGCGCGCAGCGGTGCTACCTTAGCGACCGGATCCGCCGCCTCCAGGATCTGGTTGAGTTGATCTCGCTCCTTGAAAAAGAGCAGGCGATCCCGGTTGGCAGGATTGGTGAAAGCCAGGGTCAGCTGCATCTTCCAATCCACGGTACAAGACTTGGGCAGCCAACCGATACTCTGACCATAACTGTCAGGGCCGACCTTAATCCAACCGGCCCCCTTGGCATTTACGTGCTCATAGACATAGAAGCTGCTGAAGGCTGGCTGCAGCACCCCTGACGCTTGACCCGCCTCGGCCACCAGCTCGCAACCTGGGGTGGTCAAGACTCGCTGATAAAGGCTCTTTTTTCCCTCCTGTAACAACGGGCGATGCTCGGATGTCGTCTCGGCCACGACAGCACCTGTACCGCCCAACAGCAGTAGGAGTGCTGCCGAGCAACGCAATGATCTGGTTGTTGCCATCACTTGCTTAACTCCTCATAGCGCTGTTTTGCCTCGGCATTATCGGGCTCAACCTGAAGTGCGGTGTCATACCAGTAAGCGGCAGTGGCGTTGTCGGCTTCTTTGAAGCAGTCGTTCGACTGGTGGAACTTGGGATCATATTCACGGGCATAGGCCAGGGCCACCTTGCTGTCCCCCCCCTGCGCACGGTTGGCATAAAGGCGCTGCGCCACCCCACATTTCTGGGCGGACTTGGCGTTCTGGATCACTGCCAATAAGGCATCGGTTGGCGGTTGCTCTGCGATACAGGCCTGCACAAACGCTAATTCGCTCTTGGTTGCCAAGTTAGTTGCACTGCAACCATCATCCGTTGCCTCACCGCTGGCCTCATTAACCACCGGCTCTGCAGCAACCAGTTCGGCAGCTGTTTCAGCAGTGGGATCGGTCACCGGTTCGGCAGCCGTGTCAGCAATGGAATCGGTTACCGGCGCAGCGGCGGATGGTGCATCTGCCGGGCGGCTAAACCAGAAGATCAGAGCACCGAGCAGCAGCAACAGCACGACACCACCAAGGATCAGTGGGGTCTTGGATTTGGGCGCAGCCGTAGAGGCCATTGGTAAGGGCGTAGCCACCGGCACGGGCTCTGGTTCTGCTTCGACCTCGGGTTCGGGTTCGGGTTCGGGTTCGGCACTGAAGGCTGGCAGCTCAATTTCAACCGGCACCCCAACAGGCGCTAGCTCTGGTACCTGAGGAGCTTCAACCACGGGCGTGCTAATGACACTACTGCCGCCATATTCACCCACCTCTCCTCGGGCACTGGAAGGGAGCACTGCCTCGCGCGCTACTTGCAAGGTGGTATGACGGTCTTCGCCAGAGGCCAGCTTGACGTGGAGCTGGATCGGACTCTGGTTGACCAGCAAGGGATCCACTATCGCGGCACCCACGCGAAAACCGCTACCGCTTTGCAGTGGATAACCGCCGCTGATGCTGAACCAATGGGGAGCCGGGCTCCACTGGTCCCCCTCTTGTAAATAGTTCTGCTGATTATTGAGCAGGGCAAATTCGAGACTCTCCACCAGATCGGTGACGCCCCGTAGCCGGATCAGTAGTTGGGCTTCGCCTGGCACAGCGGGGTCGGTAGCAATTATTTTGGCTAGCATGGTGCTTACTCTTGTTTTAATTGATGGATGATCTGACCCAGACGCTGATTCTGATCGTGAGAAATGTCCCGTGTGGCACTGTGGCCTGCGTTATCTTGCGTGATCAGTACCAGGGAAGAGAGCCAGTCCCCCAAATACGCCATGGCAGGGCTGAGCGGGGTAGGGGGTAGGCAAGGCAACTCGTTCGGGCCTATTTCAGCGCCACGGGCAAACAGCTTGCCCTTAACGCCCGTAAAGCTGTTTGGCACCTTCTCTGGTGGCATGCCCAAAAAACCAAACCAAGCCACGAAATCACGCAAGGTGAACTGAGCCTTCATCACTTGCCGTGCCAGCTGTTGTTCTCGCCGCACGCCCGCCTGCTCCTGCCCGGCCAAGGTTAGTTTCAACATACCTTCCAGATCCAAACGGTTGGCCGCTGTCACCAGCTCTTCGGTGAGCAAATCGATCAATTCGGTCTCGATACCAAGCTGAGCCAGCAGGGTTTTCTGCGTGGGCAAATCACGCAAATGAGCGACCCACGCCTTGAACGCCTCACGGGCGAAGCCATCATCCTGGCCTACCCGAGCTTCAGCCTTGGCGGCGGTGCTCACCACGGCGACATCAGCCGGCTCGAAGGGGCTGCTATCAAAAGGACTCGTGCCAAATGGCATCTGCCCAAATGGACTGGCAGGGCTACTGCCATAGGGCGAAATAGCAGTCGGTTCTGCCCCTGTCTCTCTGGATGCATCCTCGCGAATACTGAGGTAGATATTGCTCAACTCCGCTGCGGGCAGATCCAGCTGGCTAATCAGCTCACCGAGGGAGTTAACGCGGGCCCCGAGCCCGGTCCAGAGCAGCTTGCCTATCTCCCGCTTTTTCGCCAGTTGGCCGTCACCATCTTGCTCATACCAACGACCCAGCAGGTGCTCCGCCAGCTCTTTGCGCTTGGCGTGCAGCTGCTGTTGGATCCGGTCGAGCTTGAATTCAAGATGAGCCACCCCCCTCAGTTCGCAGCCAAGCCGGGTCATACCCCCATCGTTAAGCGAAAGCATGGCCTCCCACGCCGCCTTGGGATCGGCCAGATGCTGTGCCACGCCTTTTCCTGTCACGAAGGAGGTAGCCATCTGTTGCAGGACGCCGGCGTATTGAGGCGCAACATCCACTTCTCGCCCCCCTTCCATGCTCAAGAAAGGGACCGGCATACCGGGTTTACGCACCAAGAAACAGTTATTAAATGCCTGACCCGGCGCCCACTCCTGGATCCAGTCATATTGGCCAAAACGCTCCAGCAGGGTTTGCTGCATCAGGCCATCCCACCCTTCCTTGAGCTGAGCCTGCGTCAAGTTGAGCCCGCTGTTGATTCGCATGTCGAACATGGTCAGCGCCCAAAACAAGCCGGGTTTGCGACTCTTCCGCTCATTGGCGCTCTTGCCTTGGGTCTTCTCTACCCAGCGAGTGAGCACGGGGCCCACACTGGTCACGTCACTCTGCTTGGCGGCACTGGCACAGACCACCAAGGCATTCATCTCCTGGTTATCCGTATAACGCTCGAAGAGATATGCCACCTTGCCGCGCAGCAAAAGCTGAGAAATAGGGCTGCCGCCTGCGCTGGTGGCCTCCTCCAGCTTGCTAATAGCAAGGCGACCTCGGTAGCCGGGGAAATCGAGCAGATCCACCTGCTCCACCAAGCTATCCTCTGACCCCTCGACCATTGGAAAGATCAGTTCGGTGGTAAGGGCTGCCAGCTGGGCCTGGGCAATCGATGCGGGCGTGTGCCGGCCATCATCCCCCTGGCAACAGATCTCGATGTTCCTGTCCTGGGCGGATCCCAACAAGCTGAGGCTATCCACGTTCATGATACTGACGCTGCCGCTACCTTGATTCAACAGGCAATCAAGGGGGGCATAGACCGTCTTGGCATGCCCCAGTCTGGCAAGGCTGGTCGCTAGGCTGCGATAAGTCTCGGTCAGCTCAGCTTGCTCCCCCCACAACAGGGAGAACAACTCGGCCCGCTCGGTGGGCGTCAGGGTGGGTGCCAGCTGCAATACCCGCGGCCAATAGCCATGCTCGAGCTTTTCCACCGATTTTCTAAAACTGCCGTTCAGATAGTCCCACAGTGCCACCACATCATCACGGCTGACACCGTTGTTGGCCACTGGGTTGATGGGGCGATCCTCAAACGGTCGCAGCCGCGCCTCGATGCGCGCTTCATCGAGCTGATAGCTCAGCAGCTCGTGGTTGAAATCGTTGAACCAGGTGTTGGCCAGGATCTTGGCCAAGTCTATTTCGCTAAACAGCTGCAAGGGCACCGGGTAATTCGCCGGGGCTGTGGTCTTGGCACGGGTAAACCGCGTGACCAGACCGGTGGCCTCTTTGCCGCCGCCCACCGGGTTAACTTCCTTGATGAAGTCAACCGGACGCTCCCCATAGCGTCCCTCCAGCGCGCCATTGCAGCCCGCAGCCAAGGCTGAGATCAGATAGGATTTACCGGCTTGGGAAATGCCGAAAAACCCCACCGTCATGGGTGTGCCAGCCACCCGTTTGAGGCTGCTAGCCAGATTGCGGGCCCTGTGCAGACTGAGGTTGAGCTTATCCGCCTCGTTGTCGAGACGATGGGAGTCATGGCGTACTGCATCGACCCAGGCAAGTGCATCTAGGGCGCTGCGTTCGATGGTTGCCCAGCCCTGGCTTAGGATCTCCTGTTGAGGCTTCATTGTTGTTTTACACTCCCGCTATCTAGCCAGTGTCTGCTATCGATGAGTCCGGCATCTGGCATGGTGTTGAGCTCCAGTTCGAGATCCCGCTTATTGAACGTTTTGTCGGTGTTGCTGCTCACCTCGCTGACCACCAGCTTGTCACTGATAAGTCCCAATGCCCTGGCCCGGTTATCCTTGCCAATGGCCAGCTTTACCTCGAGATAAGGCGAGCTGCCATCCGTGGACTTGGCCTGGGTATATTTGGCCCGTCCCTCGTCACTGAAACGCAAGGTATAGAGGGGGGCCGCAGTCCAGCGTTCGGTATCGAGTTGGCGATACCCGAGTCGCAAATCACCACGCATGATCCAAGCTGGGGTATCAGTCTCTGAACTACCGCTGCTAGGCAGTCGGATCTGGCCCTCGTATGACTGAATGTCACGGTAGGTCACATCATGATCTCGGATGATATTTTGCAGATCGATGATCCCCATATGGCGGATGGTGGAGTAAGGCTTGAGCGCCGCCGTGCGGAAATGGAAGTTAGGAATACTGTGGTTGGCACACAATAAGGTGATCATGGCCCCCACCGAGGCGGTACTCTTCGGATCATCGATTTGGCCATTCTTGTGGAACGGATACCAGTTGCCGGTATGGTAACCATGAAGCGGTAAAATGCGTCCCGGCGGCAGTGGCAGACACATCCGAATAAAGGCCTGAATGCCCGGCAGCAAAGAGGGTCGCCCGGTTAACAGCAACATGTCGCAATGGTAATTGGCCATCACCTCACACAGCGCGGTTAATACCTTACAGATGTTAAAACGGCCAGACAGCAGCGCCTGATGCAATTGCGCCAAATTGAAGGTGATAGGTACCTCGCACAAATTTAAATCACTGCCACCGCCCGCTTTTTGTACCTCCCGCCGCACAAACGCCTCGACCGCCTCACTGATATTATTGGCTGGCAGCAAGTCGCCATAACGCAGGTTCTCGTTCACTTTCGCACTAGGCCCCTGCGGATCGTACTGCTCATAGCGACCCAACAGATTAAGGGCAATCGGGACAAATACCTGCAAGTTGAGTTGCTGGCGCAGCACCGCTTCCGCAGCACTGACGTTGTTGGCACCACAGAGCTGAGACAATAGGGTGTCCACTGATGCAACGCCGGTCTGCTTTAGCGCGGCCTCCAACGCAGGTAGCACCAACAATTGGATCACATCGAGCAGTATATCGTCCCCCGCAATTTTGAAACTGTCGCGAAAGCGCTGCTGCGGAACGATATGGGCATTCACGCCTGCCCCATGTTGCCCGCTGCGATCGAGGGCATAATCGGTGATCACCAGATCCGTGGTGCCGCCACCAATATCGATGGATGCAAGGGTGATGCTTTCACGGTTCTTTCTGTCGGGACGGCCCAGCGCGGCAAAAAACTCCTCCGGATGACCGGCAAAGTTTTGGTTGATCTCGGTATAGAGGTAGACCAGTTGGGCACAGGAGGCCTCGTCCCACTCCACCCGGACGCGGGGCAGTGGCACCTGGATGTTATCCTGCACATTCCCCTCTTCCTGACAACGGTAAGGGTCTTGTTCCCCCTGATGCCAGCGCAGCGCCTTCCACACCAGCCCCACGGCCTGGTGCATCCGTTCATCAAGAATGCAGCGCTCTGCCATCGGCATGCCGGGCGGTACGGTGAGGATAATATTGCGCAACTGACGCGGGATACCGGCATGACCCTGGCGAGTGCGCTGGGCCGGGCTGTTGATTTGGGTCAGCGTCTGGGTCAGTACCTCTGCGAGCATAAAGGTCATCAGGGCACTGCGTGAGTAGCGCGGCGTAAACACCGGGATGCGATCCATCTCATCCTCTATGGTGTGCAACGCTTCCCCTTTTTCATTGATAAGATTCGCAAACGGGGCTGCCGTTGCCAGCGGATGGGTATCGTGTTGCTGGTAGGCCGTGTTGAAGCGCCAACCCTGACCATAGAACTTCTCATCCCACAAGTAGCGCTTCGGACTGGACAGGCCAGTAGAGCCTTCACTGCCGCGACGGCGGCTGGCCAATCGGCCAGCTTCGTTGCCGATCCTAGCGATTGTCGGCCATTGGAACGCATCATGGCGGCCACTGCGTACCGAGCAGTGATCCTTGCCAAAGAAGGCCTGTGAAAATTCGATGCGACTCTCGAAGGGCTGGCTGTAAACCTGCTCGGGGGCATTCAGATCCCGCAGTTGCAGCACATAGTTGTGCATCAGGCCGGATCCGGACTGACCGTGATCCTCAATCAAAATGCCGCAAGTACGAGAGTTACCCACATCGAGCACTAGATCTACCGGGATCGGTTTGATGGCATTGGTTTCGCCGTTAGCGATGATGCGGAATTGTGGGATCTCGACCCGTGGCGGCTCCTTGCTTTGCTGATCGGCGACCGGCTTGGCCAGCAAGGAGAGCAGATTAAGGTAATGCGCAACCGGGTATTGTTGCTGTATCTCGCTCTCCCGCTCCTCTCTATCGCGCCCCTTGCTCGCATCATTAAAGACCTCAAGTAGCCACTCCTTTAGCCAAGGCTGGGTCAGATACCAACCAAGGGCATAGGTCGAGGTGGCTATCTGGAACGTGGCTCCCGCACTGACATCTTCCTGATTTGGTCCCAGATCGGCGGCACCGTGTAACTTGGCCATGATCCGGGTATCAAAAACCAGGGTCAGGCGATGGGTATGGCCATCCAGATCCGGTTCTTGCAGTTTCACCAGTCGAAAACGTGACCAGTTGATCGGCCCCTCGTTGTAGACGTGGGGAGGATTAAACCGGAACAGCGGTAGCGGCAGCCAGATCCCGTCCAGCAACTCGAGGCTATTCTTGAGTGCGATATCGTACTTGGCGCGTGCTTTTTCGATGGCGTCGGGCCCTGGCTGGAAAAAATGGAAATCCTTCTCTTCGTTGTACAGCAGACGAGTGAGCACGCCGCTGGCCAGCTCCACAAATTCGCCAGCCTGTTCGCGACCCAGTGTCAGACCGAAATCCATAAACTGGATCCCTGAATCACCCACCAGGGTGACCTGACGATCAAATGGTTTTATTTCTGGCAACATGATTGTCTCTTCCTGCCCTTAGGGAGTTTTCTGGCGCATTTTGATGGGGAACTGCTGCTCACCGTCATTGCTACCCACGCAGTCGGTACCATTGTCCGTACCCGGCTGGCATTCGATTTTGGGGATCATATAGCTGGATCCATCACTGCACTCAGCCGGCCCCTGATTGTTAATACTCAATTGGCCATCTGCCATCACTCCGTTTGCCGCCCCCTGACACACAACCCCATTGGACTGACGCAGGCTGACTTGGCCTTTACCATCTTTGAAGCTGTATTGCAGTTGCAAGGGCTTACCGGTCTGGGTGTCCTGAATACCCCCGTTGACTTTCCAATCACCGTCTAAAAACTGAGCTGGCCCATTGGCAATGGTCGGCGGTATCGCCAGCGCCTTATCTTGAGGAGCCAACTCGTGCGGGGCTCTTTTACTCGTCACTTCGCCAGCGGTGGGCGGACTCGCTGGCGGCGTGAGGTTAGCGGCTGGCGCGACTGGCATCGGTGTTTTCGGGGGATTGGATGGCGCGGATGCCTCACTGTTAGCCAAAGCGGCAGAAGGCGGCGTGAGCGGATCACCTGACGCTAAAGCGGCGCTAGCCGCAGATTTATCCTGCTCTGATGCCCGGCCAGGCACCGCAGCTGCCATATCAGCGCTCCCACCAGCACTATGCAGCGCAGGCAGCGAGTACCCTGATGATGGAACCGTTACCGTACTATCCCCGAGTATCGGCAAGCCCGTCGATGATACGCCTGGCAGCGAGATGCTGGGGGCACAAGCTCGTAGACCAAATAGCAACAACGCCAACAGTGCCAGCAACAACAGCGGCCAGAGCAACCAACGCCAGCGCCAGCGACACCACCAGCCTTCTGTCTGAATAGTCGGTGTTACCGGCTGGACATACACGGGAATCGTCTGCGCCGAGCCTGTGGCAGGCACAATCTCAAGCGCAGGGACGGGGGGACTAACGGCCGCTCCCGGCATGACCGAGCTCGAGCTAACGGGCCTTAGCCAGTGCATTGGGTCGCGCTGTTCGCCGTTATCGTGCACAAATCCCCAAAACGTGATCACTAACACCCCATCCACCAGATAAACAAAATCCTGATCCGGAAAATTGACCACCTGTTTGAGTAAACTCGCGAAGACCCGTTTGTCGCCACCACTGTGCTTGTCATCAGTGGTAAGTAGCCGCTCGCTAAGTGCCAACACCGCCAGCGTGAAGGATTCAAACTGCGAGTAAGCCGCTGCTCGCTCAGACTCCGTGGCACTGTTCCAAGGGATCACATCTCCCGCAAAGCTGCTGTACCAGTCAGTTCTATCTCCCCCCTGATCGTTTTGCGGGATTGCCAAATGGCGCGCAAGATTGTGGCCCGTATCCAAGCGGCGAATGGTCTCCCGTAATTGGGAGGCCATGCGGTAGACAGGGAATCCGGTCTCACCGAGCGCCTTAAACGCGGAATTATGACCACTGCGCAGTAATGGACCCTGAATGGAACCCTGCATCTGTAAACCCTCGAAAAGTCTAATTATGCTGTTGCGAGATCTAGTCTGCGTTGCAGCAGGCTAGGTCAGCGTTTACCCTTGGTTGGGTGCCACTCAAGACCCCATCCGAACGCCTGATCGATGCTCTCTCGATCGTCGAAATACTGGTTTATCCGTTCAACTTTGATGGTGCCATCCACATTGATTAGCCGGGCGATGACACCAACGGGTCTATCATCACCCCCTTCGGTCAAACGAGTCGTAATGGATGGCTGATCGGGAATGTGGATAGTGATGGTGGCATGAGTACTTTGCCAATTAGAAGCACCGCTATAGATGAAGGCATAAATCAGTACCTCATCGATCTGCTGCCAATGAGTGCCGTTAATAAATAGCCACTCCCCATGACTGTTGTCCCCACTGCGATCATCCCCTTCCAGCGCCACATAAGGCGCATTGTTATAATCACCAAACAAACGACTGAGCGCTTCAACCCCGGTTTTTTTCTGATTTTTCAGTCGCACTAAGGCCGCGACATCCAGATCAATAGCGCTGTCTGCGCTAGGATTGGTCCAATTGAGGTTGACCCGAATACGGCCAAAATCATGTTGTTTGGCTAGGCTGACGCTGGGCTGTTCTTTGGTCAGCTCGGTCAGCAGCTCACTGCCAGATGGGAGATCCGATGGGAATAATGCGGGCCAACAGCGCAGCAGCAGGATCCCGAGTAGCAGTGCCAACAACATCGCCGCCAGACAGCCAAGATGCCTGGCGGTAATCCAGCGCCCCTTGCTAAGCCTCGGGGTGGGTTCTGCTAACCGTATTGGCTCCTCTAGCCGCATTGGCTCAGCGGGCTGCGGCGGGATCCCCCAGTGAACCAGCACCGGCTCGCCATTGATGCCGTAGCATGACAGTTGTGGCGTCTGCTTAAGTAAGGTATGCAGTCGCTCGGCAAGAGCTGGCTCACCACGGCGAGCCAGCTCTTCTGCCAGTTGACGGATCGCCTCTTGGCGAAGCTGACATTTCTCCTGCAGCAAGGCTTGTTCGGTAGCAGGGAGTGCACTCAGCGGTATGGGTTGCCCTTCACGCTCGCTCCACCATTCCAGATTACCATCAAAGCTACGACGCGCCGTCGCAAACAGGCTGGTAATGAGGGGAGGAAAATGACGACAGAGCACAGCAAGGCTCTGCTCATAATTTTCGAGCGTTTGTTCGTCAATCGGAGTACCCGATATTATTCGCTGCATAAAGAGACTTCACTTCCAAGAGGCGGCTAGAGAGTGCTGGCTAGCAATCACTCGTCCGCTAAGCCTGATTAATCCAGTAACCCAGGTCGAATATTTCAGGTCTAGTAACCCAGGCTCTGATTCAGTTCTTTAACCTTGGCTTCGAGGATTGCGGCTTCTTTTTGTCTCGCTGCAACTTGAGCGGCATTATCATTTGAGGAGGGGGTGAACTGCTGTTCGGCCTGCTCCAGCTCGGTGATCTGCTGCTGTAAACCGGCTTGGTTGCTCACTTTAAGTTTCAGTTGGGACACCAATTGGCTCAATGAGGCTTTCAGTGCCTGCTGATCCGCTTGCTCTTGTGCCAGAGTCGTGTTTGAACGCTGCTTGCGGTTTTCCATGTCGGTCAAGATCTGATGCGACAGTGCATTGAGTTCCTGATTTCGTTGCAGCTGTTGCTCTTGGTCGTTGACCTTTTGGCGATATCCTCCAGAGGAATCACAACTCATTTTGGTGAGTAGACTAGCGCTGCGGTTGGCAGGATCGCAATCCGCAGGGGTGGTGGCACAACCAGTTAATACCAGCAAGCTACTCAGATAGACGGCTCTAAATTTCATGACGTTTTCCTGTCAATACCCCGGTAAACCCGAGATATTGACGATTTCCTTAACGGTAATGATGCAGTGGTTGATAATCAACCAACAGTGATGGCGCTGCGCTGGTCATAAAGGCCATTGACCTCTTGTTCCAATACTGCAATCTGTTTGTTCAGCTCAAGCACTTTGGTATTGACCATCGCCAACTCTGCCTCTGTTGCCTCACTCTGCTCACTTTTGGCAACTTGCTGGTACTCGGCCGCCTTCTTACGCATATTGGTCAACTCTTTGTTGAGTTGAGCCAGATCTGCATCGACTTTGCCGAGCTGGCGCTGTGCTACCGCCTTGTCAAAACCCGCTTGGTCTTTATCTTTAGCAATTTGGGTCAAGGTTTTACTATTGTCAGCAATTACCTGCTTTGCAGTATTGGTGCGAGCAACCACGACCTCGGTATCTTTTTGAATATCGTTGTTCATTGCCTGCAAACGATCGGTGGTATTGGCATACTCGGCGCGACGACTATCAAGATAGTAGTTAGCCCCCATCGCAACACCACATGCAGCTATGCCCGCTTTTATTGCACACTGAGTTTTTTCTTCTGACTTCAAAAGCATGCAAGCTGCAACACCCATACCTGCCGCAACGGCACACGCCTGGAATCCAGATGCACTAAAAAATTCAGCCTCTTGGCCATTAGTGAGTCTTGAATCTGTTGCCGGTTGATTCCCTGTCATCGAGCTCCCAGTGCTAGCACAGCCAGAGAGAATAAGGCTGGCGGAAACAATTAAACAAATAGCTGTGCGTCTAGCAGTAATTTTCATCTTCAAAAACCCCGAACGTTGTAAAAAATGAATCTATGCCTCTAACCAGCAGTAATAACTCCGTTTGGCACCAGACCCTATAGGCTCTCTATACTACAGCGGCGCACTTTTCAACACACCTTGATTCAGCTTTGACAAACAAAAAACTTGAGAATGATCAATTTTCTATCTAAATACGACCTAATCTGTCACTTAAGCGGTGTTGCATCGTGTGCATTGACCTCTTTCGTCAACGAGCGCAGTCAGCTGTCTCATTGATAACCAGTTTGCCATTGAGCAGGTACTGCGAGCCGTATTGAGCCACCAGCCGGTCCATCGCTATCTGGGCACAGGCTGTTCTGCTGGGCTTATTTTCAGGAATTGCGTAACGAGCGGTGAGCCAGCCGCCGAGCAGGGCAATGCGGTAGCCACTCGGGATGTGGGTGAGCGAGGTGCCGATACCCCTCCCGTGAATCAGGAAGGGCACCGCTTGCCCACCGATGTCGATATCCATGCGCTGGCCTTTGAGTTCGAAGGTTGTGAGTTCCCCGGTTTGTGGATGTTTGCCGGGCACCTTGATGGTGATGTGTTTGGCCATCTCACACCTCCGGCTTGCGTTCAAAGTGGTGGGTCACAACACCTGCTTCCGGGTCGATGCTGATAAAGGCCGGTGCTTGCGGGTGGTACTGGTAGAGCCGCGCCAGCTCGGCACGAAACGCCTCGATGTTCGGCGCAATCACATGACTGGTATCCCCCTCGGCATAGGTAAAGGTCTCCAGCTTCTCTGTGTTAATCCAGATACCGTAGTACCAGGCGTCCTCCTCGGTGTCGTATTGCTGCCAGCCCTGGGCCAGTAGTGTTCGGTCGTAGTAGTAGCGGTCTGCCTGATGGCTCCCCCGGTCGATGCGACAGCCCGTCACGGTGAGCTCAGGTGGGATGCGGCCCGTCTTGTGGGCTTTTTTGACCCGGCGCAGTAGCTTGAGGGCCTTAGCTCTGCTACGGCCATTACCGAGCGGGTGTGGCTGTCTGGCCCGCAATGCCAGGTGGGTCATTATCTTCGGCGCAGTGTTGTGGTTGAGCTGACCGATAGCAGCGGTTATCTGTCGAGCAGACAGAGTCTTGTAATCACGCAGGTCGTGCATGGTTGGGTTCCTTAAAATGCATACAGCCCCTCGGAGTGAGGGGCTGTATGGGAGCATGGGTGTGTGCTGGTGGCCGTGGCTCAGGTATGACTACTCCAATCCGGCGCGTCATTACTGCCGTGGTTGACATAGGCCCCGACAATCACTCGTTGCCACTCGCCGACCGGCTGACCCGCTGCATTACAGGCACAGCGAAAACGGGCGAAGTTAATCTCACGCGGCAGGTGCTCACGCATATCTCGTGGACTGACAAAGAGCGTTGTTTTGTGCAGTACCGGGTTGGGTGCAACCAGCGGGCCGCCAATACGCCGCCCCTCCACATCGTGGGCATAGGCAAAACCCGGTAGCATCAACTGCTGGCTGATGAGTTTGGCAAGCGCGGGATGAGCACACATGGCCTCCGCTACGGCGGCTTGGCTAAAGCTGTCATTGAACTCAATCATGGTGTTTCTCCATTTCCGCTGGTGAACGGTAAGCCGCTGCCAGCAGCGCAAATTGTTCGACCAGATAGCTGATACTGAACCCCAGTTCATCGCTGACCCCATCCCCCAGCCGGTGATGCAGGTGCGCCATGTCATCGGCGATGCGTTGGGCTATGTGGGCAGTTGAACTTGGCGGTGAGCTCGTCATGGTCAGGGTGATGGAGAGATTCATCGCATCTCTCCCCAAGGGGCTTGCTCCCACAGTGACAACCGGGTCAGCACGTCTTGCGCCAGGGCCTGCTGCAACTGCTGTATCACCTTCACAGGCCGCGGTGCCTGCTCTGGGCTGCCGGTCCATTCACTCGATTGGTACAGAGCGCAACAGGTGAATTTGTACAGGGCCACCAGCTCGCTATCGGTAAGTGGTGCCTGGTGATAACGATGGGCAGGTTTAAGCGGGCTCAGTTTGGACGAGCGGAGCTGGTGTGGTTCCTTGTGGTCTTGCTGACGCCCCAGCTGATAGCGATGCCAGACTGCCCGCCGGTTGGCGAGCATCATCAGCCGTACCAGCTGGTCGACCCGCCACGCCCAGGTGCTGGTGACATCCGCTGGCGGTATCCACCAGAGGGAGCGCAGCAACTCAAGGGTGTAGTGCGGTGGCATGGGGGCATTGCAAAAGCGGTGTAACTGCACGGCAAAGGCAAGGTAGTCCTTGCGATCGATCATGAAAGCAGACATAGGGTGACTCCTTGAAATGCAAAGGCCACCAGCAGTGAGGTGGCCCTTTGGGTGATGTCGGGATATCCGGATCATGGAGCGAGCGCTGATGATCCGGATTGGCTAATCGCGCAGCTGATGTAGCAGCACATCAATGACCTCGATGCAGTCAGCCTGGGTGAGCAGGTAGCCGTTAGGCAGGTGAACCACGATGGCGGGCTCTGCCTGCATCTCGACGTTGTCTGCCAGCCAACAGCGCAATTCGAGGAGGATATCGAGGGCGGTGAGGTGGTTTTTGCCTGGAGGAAGGTTCATAGCAGGTTTCGCTCTGCCAGTGACACCACGCCCTCAGCCCCGACCACAAGGTGGTCGAGCAACCGGACATCCACCAGCGCCAGTGCCTCTTTGAGGGCTTGGGTGAAGAGCCGGTCAGATTGACTGGGCTCCGGGTCACCGCTGGGGTGATTGTGCACCGCGATGATGGCCCCACTGTTAAGTAGCAAGGCCCGCTTGACCACTTCCCGTGGGTAGATGCTGGCACTGTCCAGGGTACCCCGAAACAGCTCCTCAAAAGCCAGTACGCGATGCTGGGAGTCGAGGAACAGTGCCCCAAACACTTCATGCTCCCGGTCCTGCAGCAGGGTTTGCAGCCGCTCGGCGGCCTCAGTGGTCGAGGTGATCACGGCGCCCTTGGCCAGCCGCTTGCGGGCAATCTGGTTAGCCATGCGCAGCAGGTCTTGTTCGGTCACCGGTTCGGTAACGACATAAGTGCCGGGGCATTCCCCGGCTTTGAGTTTGTGGTAACGCATAGTGGTCTCCTGAAAAAGAAAACCCCGGCAGCGCGAGGCGTGCCGAGGTCAAATAGATGTAGAGGGGGTGTTGGTTCAGATGAGGGGAGTTCAGTTGGCCGTCGTGATGGCTCCTGCTCTGGCGGTGGGTTCACGCTTCACTGGCACTAGCGATTTGGGGGCCAGTACGTTGAACGGGATAGCGAGCTCCACACTCAGCCGTTCTGCCAGTTCATAGGCAGGGCCGATGGTGTCGTAGTCAGCTACCCAGGTAGCCAGTGCCAGCCCACTGGTCTCTACCGTCCGTAGGTAGACGCTGTAGCCTTGAACTGTCAGGCCACTGTCACGCACAACCTGCGTCTCGCCATCTCGATTAATCGCCTCAAGCTCAACGGCGATCGCTTGGCTGGGCATCGTGTGCCTCCTCTGGAGGGAAGGGATCACTCTCCACGCGATAGCCGTGATGAATGCAGACTCGCTGCAGGTCGCTCAGAAAGCTGCCCAGTACACGGGGCTGCTCAGAGAGCGGGACGGGCCCCGCCTGGCTACGCCAAAAACAGCGGCGCGTGGGGTCAATACAGATTTCATCCACGGGCTGGCTCATCGTGCGCCAGTCCTCGGCATTGGTGAGGGAGAGCAGTTGCCACTGCACGCCAGACCAGCGCACTTGTAAGGTGACTGTGCGGGCTGGTGGGCTATCCGGTGTCAGGTGCAGCAACCAGCGCTCGCCTTGGCGAGTTGGCTGTAGTTTGGCCTTGGCAGCAACCAGCCCCAGCCACTGGCGTGAGAAGTGGGAGAGCGGCAGTTCGTTAGTCATCACACACCTCCTAATCCCCACTGACCGTGACGGTGAAGCACCCCATTCGACAGTAGGCAATAAAGTTGGTCTGCCACAGGGTGAATAACTCATGGGCCTCGGCGCGTTGCATCGGACCCCATCCTTGCAGATAGTGTTCGTCATCCAGGAAGTTGAAATCGAGCTCCTTGCAGAGCTCGGCATCCTGGCCGAGTCCCTGGTAACTGAAGTCGGTGACGTAATCGAACAGCCAGCCATCAAGGCCGCGTATCAGGCGTATCTCGACCGGGTGAGTCCCTCCTTGTTCGGGGCTGTAAGTGGGGCAGCGAAAGTTGAAGGTGAGCTGGGTCAGACGCTCGAGATTGAGGCCGATATTGGCGACCTCCTGATTGAGTAACACGAGCAGAGCCTGGGTAACGGGCAGAGCAAAGCCGTCCCGGAAAAAGGGAATAGTCATAGGTGTTCCTTGTCAAATCCAATAAATCGAGGGAGGCGTTAGCCTCCCTCTGATTAGCGATCTGCGTAGTCAATCAGGCTATGCAGTGAAAATGCGAGCTACCGTCCTCATTGTGCGTTGCAATTTGTGGTAAATACGCTCCAGACGCTCAGTCACCGAGTGCCACATACGCTCATACCATGCTTGCGTCTCGTCCGTTGAGGAAAGATGCCTGGCGACCATTTGCGTTTGTGACATATCGGCAGTCGTCGCAGGGATGGCAAATCGATCCAGGTCGATGTCACCCTCTTGCGTGGCAGCCTGAATCACCCTGTTCGCCTCTTCCTCCGTGAGATATCCCGCTGAAGTCTGTTGATGACTACTCGCTTCGTCACGGTTCGGTTGGGTATAGCAGCTGAAGTCTGGGCTGTTTGAGGCAGGGAGGACCTCAATCCCCTTTGTCGGGATCTCCGTCAAACCACGTGATGTGGTGATATAGAGAGTCTGGGCTTGACGCAATAGGTCCCAAAATTGGTCAAATTGCGCTAAGGAAGGTGCGAATAAGTCACCAAACATAAAAATGCGCCTTTGTAAGTATTTGAATTTAATAAACTAATTTTTTCAGTTTCGTTGTGGAGGGTGCTTATTCGCACCCTCCCTAACCGATAGGGAGGCTTGAGGTATTCGCTGCCATCGACCATCAGCCGAAAATCTTGCTCTCCGGAGCCATACTCTTTGCCCTTGATGGTCGCGAACATCGAGACAGGCTCGGTATCTTTGCAGACGATGGTCAACGCTGTGTCACCATCGACATCAATCGCATAATTGGCCTGCGTACCAGGCCCCGACCAACTGTACCAAATCCCCTGTTCTTGAGCAGTTACATGAGCGCTCAAGGAGAAGCAGCCTGCCAATATCATGGCTTTTGTTTTCATGATGAAATCCTTTGTACTTTAATGCGGATCGCTGTTGCATACAGCGTTTATGCCCCTGTGATTGATGGCAGGACAATTGCTATTGGCTCAGACCGCACCTGGTTACTTTGAAAATGTTTTACGACACGCAAATGATGCATCAATGACCTCTTGCTCTGTAGGATGTTCAACATTCCCATCCAGCTCATTCGCAATGCACTCGCAAACTTGGGTCGGTGCGCCGCTGGATTGGCATCCCGCGATAAATTGTTTTTCTTTAACATCTGAGCAACCAAACAGCACCGTGGTTGCCAGCAGCATCGATAATGCTTTGTTCATTGATGTGTCATCCTGAGGCATGAATAAGAATAAAAATTGGCAGCCGAGCAGGCTGCCAATGGGGAGGGGGTGGATCAACGTTCTACAGCAGGGCTTGTCTGGCCACTCAGGATCCGTTGCTTCCGCTCTGCCTCTGGTAAGTCATTGATGCAGTAATTGATATAAAAGACATGGAAAATGATGGTGTAAAAAGCATTCATCTTGAGATCAATGCGATGCTCGTTTAGTGCATAGGACGTCAGTGCAGCTCTGGCTTTAAATGCCCACACGACATGCAGCACCATGCTGGCAATAGTGAGAATGCCAGACAGTATGCTCACTATTTCGTCACCAGTTCCAGACAACAGGTAACTCATGCCAAGGCATACGCTGACCCAAATAATGTAAGTGTTATCTACCAACTTGGTCTTGGTCGACTCAGCGATGATTTGCGTCGCTTTATTCATCCACAGAATGTTATAGATGCTGCCGGTCACCAATCCCAACAACGCAAAGTTTAGTGTTTTAGTATCCAACTTATCTTTCAATTCATTAATGGTAGACATGTTATTTCCTTATGTTTCATTGGCATGGATATATTGATTGCTAGGAGGAGGTAGGCATCACAGCCCACCGTTACTGGTCAAATGAGAGGGTTTGCTCACCCCCCAGGGTGGTCACCGTGACTTCAAGGGGATTGCAGTCGGCGGGCTGCATCGACAAGGTTATCTTGCCGCCAAAGCCCATTCGAAAGGGCAACTTGGCTTTCGGATCGATCGTGCAACTGCCTCGGTTGATCTTGAGGTCGGTGATCACCATCCGGTTACTGCGGCTGGTGATATCGAGCAGGTACTTGTTCCAAGTCGTCTTGCCGTAATAGGGATTACCGCGTTTTCTCAACTGTACATCGCCCTCCTTCAGCGGTTCGATGTTAGCCAGGTCTTCGTCGAGGACGGCGGCGTCATAGGTCTCTTGTGATTGGCAAGGAAAGCCTGGCGAGCCCAGCGCCGGTAGCGTGTTTGCAATGTTCGCTGTTGGGAACGAAAATTTGCGGCTGCCTTTTTCGCGTTGATATACGCCTAGTTCTTTCGCATTTCTCAGTGCGGTCCAGAGTTCCTCAAAACTTTTCTTGTCTTGAAGAACCCGGTGGCCAATGAAGATCTTGCCATCCACTTCAAAAACGAAATCACTTTGATAGTCCTGAGAGCCGTATTTTCCGACACTCATGATGTCCACATTGATGGTGGCGGGTTTGTTAGGGTGACAATGAATGGTGAATGAATCCGCCCGGTTATAGACACCGTAGCTGAATCCCTCAGCTGCGTTACCAAACTGCTTCCAGCCTGGGGCATCAGCGGCTGACTCACTGAGGGCATGTGCTTGCTGAGTGGCTGCCAGCATTACTAGCAATAGCATGGATTTTTTCATGTTTGTTTCCTTCTAAAATGTCTTGATGTAATTCGACCCATTCGGTCCAGCCTCAACCAAAATCAACCATTAAGGGCGATCCTCATCGTTTTGAGTCCTTCATGTCAACAAGTCCGGGTGTCAACTTTAAAAGTTGAATCTGGAGGTGTGATGGATATCAATCAGGACGCGTTAGCCAAAGCAGTGGGCAGAGCTATTGCTTATCAACGTCAACAACAGGGAATGACCCAAGAGGAAGTCGCGGAACGACTGCAGATTGGGATGGAAGCGGTATCGCGCATGGAGCGGGGGATTGTGGTTCCCACTATCGTTCGACTAGCTGAGTTGGCACAGATATTTGGATGTGAGCTGACGGACTTGCTCCGTGAAACCAGTTCGCGGCCCCTTGAGCAAGCCGTCAGATTAGCTCACCAACTCGAGCAACTCACCGACGATGATCGTCAATGGGTCACTGATACCATGACGGCCCTGATGAGCCGTCTAATCCGTTAACCAGTTCCACAGCTTGTGGGCGCCGTAGGCTGCAGCAGCACCGACAGCCAACGGCGCCCACGCTGGCGCAGTGGACACCCCTACCAAGGATGTCAGTGCCGCCGTGGTGGCACCACATGCTACGGATGAGCTCAGGGAGGCCCCTGTTACCCCTGCGGTTGCCACTGAGGTCAGGTGTCCCAGTGAAGAACGCGCGACTTGAGCCGCCAGCAAAGTGGCTGCTGCCTCAGTGACCTGGGGTGAGTGGTGCAAGTCTTTGATACACCACATCACGAAGTGCTCACAGTTGTTGAACAGCAGGTTATAACTACGTTCGCCCAGACGGCTGTGCGCTCGGTTGACACTGTGATCCGGGCTCAGTCGCTGAGGATGGGTCCTGATAATAAAGTCCTTCTCCTGGCAAAACGCCCCTAACGTAGACATGACAACCTGACACGAGTCATGACCAGAAAACGGGCCCTGGTAGTGGATCACCCAATCGTCACCGGCGTAGATCCCGTGGTGCTCATACCCGATGCGTGGGGAGATAAGGTGGTCGCCATAGTTCAATGAAGACATGCTGTTCTCTCCTACTGCAGCAGAGTGATGGCTTGCGCCAGGGCACGGGATTTGAGTTGAGCCCCTTGGCCAAACCAGGCGGAATCCAACCGATGATCCTGGCTGCGGGTGCGGCGATGGTGATCGACATACTCGGTCACCGCATTGACCAACCCCCACGCGGTGTTATGCGAGCTGGCCAGTTCTGCCCCCATCCCAGCCCCTTGATAGAGCTCATACAAACGCTGTACAGACCGGGTGAGCACAATGCTCTCCTCATCCA
The DNA here is from genome assembly GCF_027705025.1 of Aeromonas sp. D3. Taxonomy (NCBI): domain Bacteria; kingdom Pseudomonadati; phylum Pseudomonadota; class Gammaproteobacteria; order Aeromonadales; family Aeromonadaceae; genus Aeromonas; species Aeromonas sp. D3. The sequence goes on from NZ_JAPDBE010000005.1 coordinate 110,401, forward strand.
AAGGCTGTGCAAGCAGGTCACTGAAAAAGCGCAGTGCCTCTTGAGGGGCCACAGGCCGTTGGCTGAGTTCTTTGGCGTACTGGCCGAAATGGTCCCACTGGCTTACCCCAAGCCCCAGAGCCTGTTTCACGGCAGTTGCGTCGAACTGGGTTGAGTGTGGCACCTTGATAGCGCCGGTCTGGTTCCCTACCGCTACCTGCAGGGTGTTGTTGCACACCACCCGCACCGAGGTGAACTGCGCCGTGGTGCAGAGGGTGCCATCACAGCTGGTCGCCAGCAGCAGATAGGACTTCACCAGGTCACCGCCCTTGAGCATTAGGTCCCGGCCGGTCTTGGCTAAAGCCCAGAGTTTGCGACCACCTTTCAGTGAGCCTGCGGTCTCCAGCTCGAAACCACCCGCTTCTACCAGATCTTGATAGAAGTGCAGCACCTCATGGGGCTGTACCACGTTGTAGCGCTGTGAGACCACCGACAGCGGTGCCAGGGTATCGGAGCGGTAGAGCACCTTGCTGTCGGGGTAGGTGTGAAGGATGGGATTATCAGGCGCGCCCTGATACAGCACATCGCTTTGCTCGATGGTCCAGTTCATCCCGGCGGCTTGCAGCCAGACATCAAGGGACTGTTGTGGGGGTAAGATATTGCCGAGGCCATGCCAAGGGGTTTGGCCGGTGTAGGCCATGGAATCAATCAAATGAGCCATAGAGATCTCCAATGAAAAAGGGACTGCCGAAGCAGTCCCTGAGGTAGGTTCATGGAGATAACATATGTTTCAAATTTGATGGATTAGAGCAAATCTATCTAAATAAGATAGTAATGATACCGATAGATATTCCCGCCGCGCCGATGAAGATACCAAACCTGCGGCCAGATTGACTTTTTACTTCGAAAAGGGCGACCGCCACCAAGAGTATTATGTAGATGGCAGGAGCAGAGTTGAGGCGATGCTGACCAGTTAGTATGGATAAATGATCGTCAGGTCCTGCCAGAAAATTATGCAATATATTATAGCTGACAATGACTAACAGCAGCACACTCGTGATGAGTCGAATTGATTTCCAACCCATCATCAGAGACACCATGACGACACCGCCAAGCACCAAGGAAAGGGCACCCTCCATGGTCACCATCAATCCTTCTGGTATGCTCAACTGAGGCCATACATACGCCGTAAGACTCAACAAGCCTGACATGAAACTGTAGATTAACAGAACATAAAGCCAAGCTTGGAGTCTGATGCTACCGTATGAATCAGCGGGGCAAATGCAGATAGACTTGGATAGCTAACTGGAACACTACAACACCCAGCGGCCACATCAGGACAGGATTATGGAAGGACAAACGCCCTACAGCATGTTCAAGAAGGGTCTGAAATTGATACCGAAGGAAGTGCGCACTCGCACGAAAGTAGCCTAAACAAGACACCGGTTTGAGGCCGGTGTCTGGTGATAACTAGATCTGTACAGACAGTACATGAGTGATGTCATCTTGTCATTCAACACCTCAATTATGGTGGCGACTGTACCACCTAACATGGTGTCAGGGATCATTAGACCACTACAGGATGAAAGTCGCCACCTCAGCCTTTAATTCTTGAGCTCGACTCTTTAGTGCTTTTGCTTGCTCCAAATCTCGCAATGCCGACACAGTGATATCATCGGTTACATCCTTAATAGCAGTTGTGTTCAAGGTGATCTCCCCTGTAACCTGACTTTGTTCCTCCGCAGCAGTGGCAATTTGGCCTGCCATGTCAGAAATCAAGTTAACGGCCTGGGTTATTTCTTCAAGTGCCTGAGCAGCAGAATCCGCATCACTCACGCTATTATCAGCAAGCCGTTGACTACACTGCATTAGCTCAACAGCTTTCGCTGTCGTCTGCTGTAACGTATCGATAGTTGAATGAATTTCAAGCGTTGAGTCTTGAGTCCGCTTAGACAAAACACGAACTTCATCTGCAACAACAGCAAAACCTCGCCCCTGTTCTCCAGCCCGAGCGGCTTCAATAGCGGCATTCAGTGCCAAGAGATTGGTTTGCTCTGCAATTCCTTGAATGGTTGCAAGAATGCCTGAAATATCTTGTGCATGTCGACTCAGTTGGCTAATAACCTCTGTTGCTTCACAAATTTCATGTGCAAGACCATTGATAGATTTACGAGTTTGATTTACTAATCGTTTACCATCCTCACTGCCTTTGGTTGACTGGTGTGCAGCAGTAGCTGTATTTTCCGCATTATTAGCAATTTCTTGGGTTGCACTGGCCATCTCGGTGACAGCCGTGGCTACCATCGTGACCTCTTGCTGTTGACGCTGGAGCTCGCTGACCGTTGTATTACTCGATGCTAGGCTTTGCTCTGCATCAGAATCTAACTCGCTAGCCAAGGATCGAATATGAGAAATAAGTTTATGCTGACTTCCTACAAAGCGGTTAAAACTGTTCGCAAGTTCCCCGACCTCATCGTGGGTATCAATTTTGATACGCTGAGTTAAGTCACCATTTCCGTCAGCAATATGCGCCAATGCATGGGTAACCTTGATCAACGGGCTAAGCAGCACTTTAACCAGCCAAGAAATTGCCAAAATACTAGCAATAATAACAGCCAGAGATAGACCCATTTGTGTCAAGATGAGTTCATCAAGAGGAGCCTCTAAGGCCTCTTTATCTAGAACAATTACTAACTCCCAATCAGTATTAGGAACGTTGGTTGACCATACTAGTTTCTCTGTGCCATCGCTCCCAAATCTGGCTGAAATCATCTGACTATCATCACTTTTTGAAGATAGATATGACACTGTCAAGTCCGTAGAAATTTCATTGGCAGGCCGCATAATCTTTGATGCGTCTTTATACGCAATGACTGTGCCATCCTTATGCATAAGGATGGCGAAACCATTAGCTGGCAACGACATTTTTTTAATGTCTTCAACCATATCAGTTATAGAAACATCTCCAGCTACGACGCCTGTTGATACAGCTTGCGCGATAGTAACAACTAGGACGTCATCAGTAACGTCCATATAAGGCTTTGTGACGCTCACTCCACTCTTCATTTTCGCTTCTTGATACCAAGGGCGAGATCTCGGATCGTAGTTGCTATAATCTTCGGTAGGGTCATAGTTAAACATTTTACCTTCTTGAGTACCGAAGTAAGTACTAGAGAACCGACCAGAGTCTTTTGCTTGTTGTAGAGATTTTACGATATCGCCATCAAGCTTGGTTGATAGTGCTTTGACAACATCCATTCTAGCTACAAGCCAATCACTAATTTGTTCTGCTTGTTGTTCTCCCAAACGTTCTGCTTGCTCTTTACTATCATCAATAATAATGGTTTTTTGCGCTGAGTAACTACTCCAAGACAGTACAGCAACACTAACAAACAAAGCCATAGCAACCGATATTAGAATTTTATCCTTTAGTGACATCTTTATCATGAACAACCTCACTTTGTATTCTATGGTATGTATCGACCTAAGCACCAAATGTCGGCTTGTCACCATCCAAGGCAAGATAAGGTCGAAAACGCCTCTGGTTTGTGGTTGTCATCGCGATAGTTACGATGGGGTGCATCTTTGGAGAACCCAATATCCTCTTCACGCATGAAGCCAGCCTCTGCTTGTGTCTTGCTCGGATGCACCTGAATGGAAAGGGCCTTCTCAGCACATAGCACCTTGAACAGAAATGGTAAGGTACCAAAGCTGTTCATGGTGTGCTCCCCCAACGTCCGGCGATAAGAACAGACAGTCTAACTACCAAGCCATCTACCTCAACGAGGGAGCATCCATTAGGATGAGACCCCATCCAAAGTTCAGCCTGTGGCTTTCTTTCGGAGTTTTTAATCCCAAACGGCCGAGTCAGGGCATCTGCACTACCCCAGCGGTATCCTTGTATAGGTTTTTTCATCCGTAATGCGGTTAAGCGATTCATGATAAAGCACCCCGATACGTTCACTAGATAACATACAGAAATGTATCATGAACGGAGATGATGGCAACCGGCTTCCCGTTGATTTCTCAGAAACAGCTTTCGAGATATCAGGGCAAGTTATCTTTAGAATTACTTGGCAGCGGTGTTCGAGAGCTGTTATCATAGATGTGTTATCTCCCCAATCAGAAGATCAATACTGGTATGCATAGCCAGTCGTTTGGTTACCCCACAGATAACTTATTACATATCATGAAGTTAATTAGGTAAGCTACCAATATAACAGATATGTTGATCCACATCGGAGAAGAACCCGCCGTATACCCAAAGTGTTCCAAATAAGGGCCATTCAATACTGGCCCTGACCTCTGCGCTTTCCGCGTTACGGTGCCCGAATGCTGACATCCTCCCCAGTTTATGCCATCCGTATGAATCGCCCCTACTTTCCTAGACACCCCAAGTGCCTCTATGCACTGCGCGCCCCATGGCCCAAAGTCATCTAAATACTCATATTGGGACTGGCGGTGCCGATACAGTCATTGGGGTCAGGCTGTGGTGCCGCTCCGGATCGTCAACGAGGTAGGAGTGTCATGTTCAATCACAAACTCAAGGCGCAGTTGCTGGCCTGTCAGACCCGGCTCGATGAGCAGCAGAGTGTCGTCGAGGCGATCAAGGACGGCGCCGCGACCATCATCTTCAGCCCGGACGGGGAGATCCTGGAGGTCAGCGAGCCCTTCCTGAGCCTGATGGGGTATGGCGCGAGCGAGCTGCTGGGGCACCACCACCGCCTGCTCTGCCCCGAAGGCTGGACCGGCTCCACCGACTATCAGCAGTTCTGGCGCCGCCTCGCCCAGGGGGAGGTGCAGTCCGGCATCTTCGAGCGGGTCAACCGGCAGGGGGAGACGCGCTGGCTCGAGGCGAGCTATTTCCCGGTAAAGACACAGGGCAGGGTGACCCGGGTAGTGAAGATGGCCAGCGATGTGACGGCCCGGCATCAGCGGCTGCAACACCTGGAGGCGCTGTCCCAGGCGCTGGACCGTTCCCGGGCCATGATAGAGTTCACCCCGAGCGGCGAGATCATCAGTGCCAACGCCAACTTCCTCGACGCCATGGGCTATCGCCTGAACGAGATTGCGGGCAAGCATCACAGGATCTTCTGTGACGAGGTATTCCTGAGCGAGCAGCCCACATTCTGGGAGGAGCTGGCCCGTGGCCAGTTCAAGTCCGGCCTCTTCATGCGCCACAACAGCCGGGGGGATTCCGTCTGGCTGGAGGCCACCTATAACCCTATTCGCGATCAGAACGGCAAGGTGGTGAAGGTCGTCAAGTTCGCCAGCGACATCACGGCCCGCATTGAGCAGAACCACGCCACCCGGGAAGCGGCCCGCCTCGCCCACAGCACGGCGCAGGAGACCTTGAGCAGCGCCGAGGCCGGTGCCGAGCTGCTGCGCGCCGTGGTCGATACCTCTTCTCTGATCGCCGCCCAGGTGGATCAGGCCATCGCCCTCATAGCTCAGCTCAACGAGCAGTCCAGGAGCATCGAGGCCATCGTCTCGACCATCAGTGCCATTGCCGATCAGACCAACCTGCTGGCCCTCAACGCGGCCATCGAGGCGGCGCGGGCGGGGGAGCAGGGACGGGGCTTTGCGGTGGTGGCCGACGAAGTGCGCCAACTGGCGGCCCGCACCTCCCTCTCCACCGGCGAGATAGCCAAGGTGGTGCAGAAGAACCGCGAGCTGACCGCCAGGGTGACCGACGACATGGCCGGGGTGGCGGGCAGCGCCGAACTCGGCAAGCAGCAAATCAGCGAGGTGGACAAGCTGATGAGCGACATCCACCGGGAGGCGAGCCGGGTCTCGCAGACGGTCTCGGCACTCTCCATCTGAGCAAGTGATGTAGTGGTCAACTTAATACAGACACTTGGTTAGGCCGAATCTCGGCTTTTGCTGGCGGCATCCCGTCATTGTATTGATGTGGACGCCGCCAGTTGTAGTAATCCATCCGGTAGTAACTGATATCCTGCTTCGTTTCCCGCAGGCTCACGTATCACGTTGTCGGGAGCCACTCAGTCTTCAGACTCCTGAACAACCGCTCCATCGGGGCGTATCCCAGCAGTTGCCACATCGACTCATTCTCTGGGTCATGCTATAGCGCCACAGCCGCTGCCGAAACGCACGGCTGCCATATTGGCTGCCCTGAGCGGAGTGAAACAGCACGCCTGATAGGCAACCTCGTTGCTGATAGGGCATATCGAGCGCTTTTATTGCCAGCTCTGCATCAGGTTTGTCAGACATCGCCCAGCCCATGGCTCGCCGGGTATGAAGGTCGAGTACCGCGACGATTCAGGCTCCATCAGTATGCACACGGTCTTAGGCGCCGTAGACCATTCTGCAGGGTCAACGAAGGGGGCGGTGATAGTCCCGGTATTGGCCCAGAACCTCACCGGAAAAGCTGAGCAGCCGGGCGCGGGGAGCATCCAGTACATGATGGACGGGATCAAATCGAAGAGAGTCGGCCAGCATGCGGCCCTCAGGCAGGGTCACTTCCGTGTTCCCCATCATCAGCATGCCGTCCTGATAATGCCCATGCTCGAAGCGCACGATGACGTCATTCACCATCAAGGTGCCCTGCTTGAGCTGCAGTGATGCTCGTTGCATCTCTCGCAACGCAAACAGACTGGACAATGACGGACGCCCGCTGGGCATCCGCTGTAAGTATTCGTGGGTGGTCAATTGATATTGCAACTGACCCTGACGATCGAAGACACGCTCCCGATAATCGGTGTAGCGCGTCAGCATGCCGGCAGCCTGTGCCACCGGCATCCACAACAGGAGCGCCCCCGTCAGGAGCGCTCCCACTGGTTTACAGCTGATCAGCACAGCTGACCTTGTTGTCATCCAGGTCGGTACAGGAGACGAAGACCTTGTCAAAGGTCGACCCGGCCACCGGTGTCATCTGGGTTGACCAGTCATAACCCACCCCCTTGGCATAGATGGCGGTGTGGCTCTCCTGATCTTCCTGCATCCAGCCGATGTACTTCAGTGCGCCGCGATCGCTCTGGGCAAGTGCCTTGAACTCGTCGCTCGTGATGAGACACATGGGCTCTCCCATGGCCTTGGACAGCTCGGCATCCCGCGCCCCCACGGCGCCATCACAGCCGCCGGTCACCTTGATGGTCATGTCACTGCGATCCAGCATCTCATCGAAGAACGGCAGCACATTGATGTTGTACTTCACCCCCACCTCTTGAGGCTGCCAGCCCATGCCGGTATTGACGTATCGGGTCTCGACGCTTTCCCACTGGATAGTGGGCACAGTGCCTGCAAAGTGGTTCGCCAGCTCCTTGAGGGTCGCGGCATTGGCCTCGATCTCATCCTGGGTCAACGACTCGTCCAGCTTGCTCTGATCGATGGTCAGAGCGAGGCTCACCGCATCCTTCAACTGCGACTTGGCCTTGGCCAACCGTGCCTTGGCATCGTCGGTCAAACGGAAGAAATCGGCGTGCGCCACCAGCGCATCCGGCTCGATTTCCTGCTGACTGAACTGGGTCTCGAAGGTGCTGCTGCTCTCTTCATAGTTGGTGGTCGGCTGCATGCCCCAGGTGTCCTTGATGTGCATACGCGGCAAGGTCACTTCTTCCTGCTGGGTGACATAGGCGCTGTCCGGACCGTACTGGTAGGAGGCGGCGATATTGAGGGCCGATGCCATCGCCATCGCCGACGCCCGCAGTGCCTTGGCACCGTCGAGGTTGAGGGTGACGGTATCGTCATCGCCATAGGTGGCGCTGTAATCCGGATCCTGGATATCGGCCAGGGCAGCCGCGACGTTTTCCAGGCTGTCGGCATAGGCGCCCATCAGCTTGGCCACGTCACGGGTATATCCCTTGCCACCTTCGAGTGCCACGGAGGCGGTGCCGGGGGTGTGGATGATGACATCCATCACCTTGGCCAGGCTGGTGCTGTAACCACTGCCAATGGCGGACGAGGTGAAGCCCAGGCGTTCAGCCACCACGGGGTTGTTGGTCACCTCCAGCATGGTCAGCATGGCCAGCACGATCTGGCGATCGACCTTGCCACTCTCGCCGGTCTCGGCCTGCAGGGTCTCCTTGTACTCCTTGAACTTGCTCTCGACGTCCAGGTTTTTCAGATCGGTCAGTCCCTGCAGATCGCTCAGCAGCTTGTCGACCGCCACGGAGCGGCCATTGACGCCAGCCAGGGTGGCGGAGAGGTGGGCTTTCGCCGCAGCCAGAGAGACGACGGCCTTGGTGAGGCCCGCTGTTTTCAGCGCCTCGACCAGGGAGGTGTTGAAGGCGTCATCGCTACCCAGTTCGACGATCCCCAGTTGCGCGACCTGCGCCTTGTCGAGGGTGATGCCGTTCTCCGGATTGCTGTCGCTGTCGAGCGTCTGCAGCAATGCCGCAATGCGGATCGCTTTCTCCTTGTCGTCACCCGCCAGGGTGTAAGGGGTCACCAGCGAGTTGCCCGCCTTGAGGGTCACCGCCCCCAGGCGTTGGTTGCCCAATGCGAATTCGCAGGTGTCGCCATCATCAAACAGGAATTCACCCTTGGCATTGGTGACACCGGTGTAATCGTTGCACCGATAGTCGAGGCCACCCACGACGGAATCCAGGAAGACGGCGGTGTGAAGAGGTTTGCTGCCGGTGTCGGTGCCACCGCCATTGTTGCCACCATTGCTGCCGCCCCCGCTATCGTCACCACCGCCCCCGCAAGCGGTCAACATGACACCGGACAACACACAAGCCACTGCCATACTCAGCACGTTTTTTTTCATTTTTATCACCCGAACAAATGTAAAAAATACGGCCCCATCCCGGGGGCCAAGTTAATCCGGGTATAACCTAGCGTACCCATATGACAAACACCAATGCATTTCCACATGAGTGTGCTCACCATCACGCACGCCCCCTAACCGAGCAGAGAAACAAAGCGCTCATAGATGACGAGCCAAGGGAGGGGGCTGTATTCATCAATCGTTGACCCACAAGCTAGGCTGCCCGGTGGCGCTACATCGGGATCTCCACCGGGTTGGCATCATGAATCGCCCTGGGTCTCCCACCGGACCCTCTTCTGCGAGGCACCTCCATTTTACCCATCCTATTTGAGCGTCCACATGTTTGAGCCAACACGGCCTCGTCCATTTTGACTAGATATTTCATGGCATACTGAAATAGCTTCTGCCGCTTCTCGTCATCACTTCGATGTATCATCCCGATACCATCCGTTCCCCATTCCTCATATTGAGACCGCTTAGCATTGCAGTTGTAATAACTACCTGCATGCCAACACTCTCCCAGCAAACGGCCAATCTTAATATCATTTTGCAAGTATTTACCATTGAATATAAACGCGATGTGATAGTGATAGCCTCTACTTTTGCCATATTCTAACTTCCAGATATAGCCTACTAATCTAGTAAACTTGCGCTTAATAGTACGCAAGTAATACTCTCGTTCCTCTTGAGCCTCCTCTAGGGTTACGTCATCACTAAAGTGAACATCCACTCTGACTATCAGTAATCTGGCATACTGAGCAAAAAGAGCGTTAATGTACTTCTGGATGCTATCGCTATTACGCTTATCTGCACGCTTTAGATTGTGTAACTGCTTCTGATGACGTGGTGACTTCAGCTGAAGCATAAAATCACTTAGAACGTCATTTAGCTCAGTCAAAAGCTCATTACGTGTTTCAGTAGATAAACACTCATCGTATACATCAAGGTCATGGTAGCGATAGAAGGATTGCAGGAACAGCTCAACGGAAGGATGAGCTGATTTAGCCTCTCGGTAGTGATAGTAATGTTCGGTAACTGCATCCATTGCTTTTTGGAAAGCATGGATGCTGAATAATGGGTATCTTACTTCCAATTGATGAATGAAGTGCAGGATATCTGTAGACATGAGTAATCCCTCATTGAAGAGTGTTTAGTGAATAGGTCATGAGTGTGTATAGGTAGCTAACTTAGATGTTAAATGGTTAATGTATCTAGTCACTACAAATGATGAATGAATTCAAATAACATAAAGCTCCCCCTCCTACGAATTCATATCGCCAGAGTCACAGGTACAATATGCTGAGTGAAATAGTGAGAGGGGGCTATGTTATTCATGATGAGCATTGGTATATTAACGTCATCCATATGATGTTTAGGGTAATTATTGCTACGTCAGCTTTACTTCCTACTTGCAGTAGGAGCTCTGCATCATAATGAATTTGGCAAGATGTAGTTATATTGATGGCATGTGTTCATGCTACCCTGTGGAGAATTTAGCTGTTCAATAAAACCCCCTCATTGATGCTTGTACTTGAAACCAAGCATCAATTTCATGTTCAAACCAGCCGACAGCTGACAAGCCCAACTTAAGTGGCTTTGGGAAATTTGGGTCATAACGAGGGGATTTCTTGCTGATACGGTCATAGATAGTTGAGCGGGCAAGGCCGGTCTTTTGGATAACGTCTTTGATGCGCAGTACTTTGGGGGACGTGTTCATGGTGTACTCCTGATGGTATGGGTTTCGTTCATCAGAAGGGATTGGGGGTTGAAAAAAACTGGCTCTAGACATCCTGAGCAGGGATGTATAGTGTGGGAGATGGCTAGGATGAGGACGACACTATGAAAAGAGGCGTAAAAAAGGATGTTTGAGAGCAGCTGGAAGAGTGCCAGCTTGATTTGTAGCTGCATGACTGAGGTGGTATGGTAGGCTGCATCAATTAAGCCATGTTTAATGGTTGTTGATGGCACGCTTTAGAACCTAGGTGCATGTGCCACCTAGGTGGGTTTTTGGTGTTTTTTTTGAGCGTGTTTTTCATTTAATGAAATTGGTGTCAGTATGGATTTAAATAGGGTTTTTAATTTTTTATACTTTGGGTTTGTTGGTGATGATGTTGGCCTTAGGAGGAGTGGCGATACAAAGACTGAAATTTTAATAAATATTATAAAGGAACGCGGGGTTACTATTCATAGTGGAGTTAGTGTCAATTACGATGAGTATCGTGCATTAATGTCAGCTGACTTGATATATCGATATTCAAATAACTCAAAAATAGATGAAGACCAATCAAAAAGGTGGCAGGTAAAATATTGTTTTCTACGTAATGTTGCAATGAACAGGGAAAGCCTGAGTGTCCATAAAATCAAAAATATACAGTATGATTTTGAACAACTTAATATCTTCCTTGAGTATTATAACAAGTTGGGGGAGTATGATGAGACCATAAGCGAGGTAACAACTCACCTGAATAATTTCGAAAAATGTACAGAAGATAATCCTAATGAAAGAGCAGCTATTTTTTTAAAAAGCTGTGTCAGCCTGATGGATGTTGAACTTAACAAGAAAAGCATTTCTCTTTGTAATGTGTTGAAGATCGGAGATCGCTCTGTGATGGAGTATTCTCATTATATAATTACGGCAATAGCTGTAAAGCTAATGTCAGAATTTAGCAAGACAAAGCCAACTGGCGAATCTGGTGTGAGATTCTTATATGGTGATCTATTTTCGTTTTATGTTGAAATTATCAGGAAGGATATATTTTCCAGGCGAACAGATGAATTAATCAATAGGTTGCAGGCTTTTATAGATATGTTCCTTATCGGCATTTGTTACAACAAAGAACAACAAGATGCCAGAAGGAAATATATCTTGGATATCATTCATTCTGTACCAAGAGAGTGTATTTGCCTTCAGGTCGAAAGTGTAAAAAATAGTGTTAGGCAGTTTGTTGAAAAGTATGGCCATTCGTTTTTTGATTACATGTCTAAAAATAGATTCAATAGGTACTCAAATAGAAAATGGTATCATGAGTTATATCATTTAGCTGGGAAAGATAAGGAATATTTTGGATTTATAACTACGGTGATGTCCTTCTTGCCACGAGAGCATCATGATGTTAAAGAAATCATGTCACTGTCAAAAAAGGCATTAGGGAAAAGAGAGAAGGAAAGGGAAAAAGGTAAAAGAATTCAACTAAATGTACAAGTTGATTCTGAAACCATGGACAATCTAGAAAGTTTAGAAAAAATGCTAGGTAAGAAAAAGTTTGATGTAGTCATAGAAGCTATCAAATTACTATATAGAATGCGTATAAGATCGTCACGTTCATACGGTCCAAATTTGGGTGTGAAACCTGATCAAATCAATAGCAATCAGGCTGATGAGAAACAAGATTCAAATTCACGTAAAAAAAATAGTTCCAGAAGAGCTTCGCCTTGGAATAAAAAGACCCAGCTTTCAAATAATGAAATACAAGATGCGCCACATGCATCTACTTTATTGGATAGCGTGAGTGAAAATGGAGCCAGAGGAGCCCCACCTGAGGAGTCTCAATCTCATCAACCGCCTACTTCTGCTGAACTACCAGCATCTGAAGAGGTAGATGAAGCAGAAAGTTCCAGCTCCAAAGCATTGCAAACATTAGACGATAACTTAAGGTTCGGAAAACGAGAAGAAGCGGCCAAATGACCGCTGCCTTCTTATTCAGTGGGCAAACCGCCTGATACAAACTGACTGAGCCCACGAATCCATCATGGGGCGACGCTGATTCAGCAGGTCAGTTCGGTGGCACGCAGCCCATGTCAACCCGCTCTCGGTAAACTGTGCCATGGCCGCAGAATTGGCCGAGAGCATCTGTGCTTTCTGGCAGGTCAGAGGCAATATTGCTGGGTATTCTAAGTGGCAGAAGGTTTATCAGGATCACCTGCAGCAGACCACCTGACAGGTAAGGCGCTGCATCAGCTTTATGTCCATCAGCTGCGTAGCATATCAGGCTAGCCTGGCTCATAGAAGGAAGCGGCCGATGGCCGCTTCCTTCTTGGGTCTGAACGAGCTGAAAACTCAGCGTTTACCGAATGTCCCTTGGATTACGTTCCCTATAACATCAGGTGATTTTTCTACTTCATGTTGGGCTATTTGATGTTTCACAATATCCCCCCACCGAAGAAATAAACTCCTCAGTTTTTCAGGGTTACGTAAAGCACCCGCCTGATAAGTTCGCAGGAGTTTGTCACTGATCTGGTGGTTCAGCATATGCTCTATCTCTAGAGGTCCTGCACCAAGTTCAATACCACAGCAGTTTGCAACACTGCGCCGCAGGTCGTGTACGCTAAAAGGCTCAAGTTCAGCCAGCTTACGCTTCTGTAGCCGGTCAAGGGCGCGCATAAGTGCGTCACCTGTGATGGCATGACCCAGCTTCGTCGTCGATTCGAACACATATGGACTGGTAGAGGAGGTTATCATTCGCTGCTCTGAAATGATTTCCTGAGCCAAAGGCGACAAGGTCACCACATGCGGGCGCCCATTTTTGGTTTCCGGAATCGTCCAGCGATCACCATCCAAGTGTGCCCACTGCATCGATATGACTTCACCTCGACGAACCGCGCTTAATATGACGATTTTAATTGCATTGGCGACACTTCCAGAAAGAACAGAAGTCGCAGCAATGCCACGGCCACCAGCAGCTAAAGCGCCACCACCTCCAACCCCCTCCCCCAATGCATGCCACAAGGCTCGTAATTCAGAGATTGGTAGCCATCGCTCTCGAGGTGGATTGGGGGTCGCATTGTAAACTTTGGGTTTAAGCGCCAACGTGGGGCTCATCTCGATAAGCTGCCGTCGCATAGCCTCTTCCATCACCTGGTTCATTATGCCCATTGCTTTGCGAAGTCCTTCCAGAGAGACCTTCTGTAACTTCTGATAGTGATGGTGGAGGACAGCCATGGAGATATCGCAAATGCGATATTTACCAAGGGCCTTTTGCAAGTGTGTTTGATAAATTCGACGATAGTCAGTGACTGTCCGAAGGCTAATTTCAGATCGAACGCCATCACGGCGTTTTACGCTGGCTTTGTGGCTAAGCCATTGCTCAAACAGTTCATCAAGCATGAGCATCTGTTCGTTCTTTTGTTTAGCTTCTGCAACAACCTGACGGGGATCGATGCCCTGTTTGACTTGCCCCACCGCCACACAATGTCGCTCACGAGCTTGAGCTAGTCCCATCGCAGGGTATAGCCCAAGGACCATCGTTTGTTGTTTGCCAAGTAGCCTAAATCGATACACGAAGCGCTTTTGCTTACCGGCACGAACCTCGAGTGATAACCCGTTACCATGTTTAGAGCTGATAGCAAATCGGGTTGCGGTCGCGCCTTCTTTAAGTTCTGCCGCCGCGACTTGTCGATCTTGAGAAATCATCCTAAAACCTCGTATTGGGGTACCACATGGGGTACCACATTTGGCATCGTATAGGGTTGTATGTAGTTGGACAAGAGTGAATTTGGTTTGCACACAAGCTGTTGAATTTGAATGAAATGTAATTTTTTGTTGGATTTGTCAAGACAGGATTAAACGTGAGTTTATTGACTTCGTAATGCGAAGGTCGGGGGTTCGACTCCTCTTACCGGCACCAGATATATAAGGGTTAACCACATATGAGGTTAACCCTTATATAGCTTTTGGCTGACACAGAAGATGTTTCATCACAGTTGACGCCGGGTGCTCCATTGGGAACAAGATGACTATCTGATGCCATCAGGTCAGTCTAGAGAGCTCTAACGCCGATCAACACAGGCAACAAAAAGCCCGCAATGCTTGAAGCGATGCGGGCTTTTTATGTTTGTCGGCTTGCATTAGACAACTGAATGGCGGAGAGACAGTCCGCCAACACCAGTTCCTTACCATGCTGCCACATACCTGAAAAACCCCTTGCACAGCCTACAGATACAACATAACCATTCCGAGCCATTCCGATGGACACCCGCAAAATCCGGCGATAAAGTATGGGCTGAAGTATGGGCTGGCGAGTTATGTTTCCAGTATGGGCTGAAATAATCAGCACTCGCCTAACCTGTTGAACTAGCTGAGGCGGGGACACAAAGTGGGGAAACTAACAGCACGCACCGTTGAGGGTCTATGTAAGTCTAGAGTGCCCGGCATGACCAACGATGGGGACAGTCTTTACTTTAAGATTGGGAAAGGTGGTGGTGCATCCTGGATCTTCCGGTATCGCCAAACCGGCAAACTTCGAGACATGGGACTCGGGGCATACCCGGGTATCAGCTTGGCAGAGGCTAGAGCCCTTGCGTTCGAGGCTCGAAGAGCAATTCAACAAGGCGGCGACCCGATTAGCGAGAGACGAGCCGCATCCAAGGCCGCTGAAGATGAAGCAAGGCGGACGATCACTTTTGCCGAGTTAGGAGCGCAGTACATTGAAGCTCACCGAGCAGGATGGAAAAGCACCAAGCACGCCCAACAATGGGGTAACACCCTGGAGCAGTACGCCTACCCAGTAATTGGAAAGTTACAGCCCAGCGAGATCTCCACCGAGCACGTACTGAAAATTCTGCAGCCGATATGGCAGACCAAGACTGAAACCGCGTCGCGCGTCCGTAACCGCGTCGAGCTTATATGGGATTCAGCAAAGGCTAGAGGGGTTACGTCCGGCGAGAATCCGGCCAGATGGAAGGGCCACATGGACGCGCTTTTACCCAAGCGCTCAAAGGTAGCGAAGGTGAAGCATCATGCCGCCATGCCTTTCCGACAGGTTGCCACTTTCGTCAATCAGATCTCGCAAGCAGGTGGTATGAGTAGCCGGGCACTTGAGCTGCTTATTCTCACCGCCGGGCGAACCAGTGAGGTTCTAGAGGCCACATGGGACGAAATCGATCTGGAGCGGCAAGAATGGGTGATACCTGCCGGAAGGATGAAGGCTGGCAGGGAGCACCGGGTACCACTTAGCAAGCGTGCCGTCTCCCTGCTTGAAAGCCTGCCGCGGCTTCAGGGGTCACTCTACGTTTTTCCTGGACAAAGATCAGGTCGTCCAATGTCAGACATGGCGCTAACTATGTGTATGCGACGACATGGGGGGAGCGCGTTCACGGTACACGGGTTCAGATCTTCTTTCCGTGATTGGGCCGCCGAGCGCACCAGCTACCCAAGGGAGATTTGTGAGATGTGCCTTGCTCATGTGGTAGCCCAAGGGGCAGAGGCTGCCTATTGGCGCGGGGACATTTTGGACAAGAGGCGTGGACTGATGGATCTATGGGGGCAGTATGTAGCAGATGAAACCGGTGGGTCTGTGATCAAAATTGCGTGATGGTCTACACCGAGCCTATTGACTCTTAATTGGTCTTGGCACAAAATCTCCCCAACATGGCCAGAGTTTCACGACTCTGGCCTTTTTCGTTTCCAGACCCGGCCCTCGCGCCGGGTTTTTGTTTTGGAGGTTCCCACCCAGAAAACGACGCCAGTAGAGAGCAACCCCTACCCGTAACCCGCCATTGTGCGGGTTTTTTCGTATCAGGAGACCAAACAATGGCAATCGAGTTGAGCCAAGTAACCCTGCTTCGCCGCAAGCAAGTTGAGGAAATCACCAGCCTATCCCGGAGCACCATTTACGCCATGATTGCAAAAGGCAGCTTCCCAAAACCCGTCAGACTAGGCCCCCAGCGAGTGGCGTGGCGTCAGATGGATGTGGTTAGTTGGCTTGAAAGCTGTAGCGCGAATGCGGCATAAGGGGGCGACATGACCGAAAAAGAAAAGGCCGTACAGAAAAACTGTACGACCCCAATTACCCGCAGCGATGTTAACACCAACCGCACAGCCCCGATAGTCACCGGACAGAGGGCGCTGGTGCTGAGTATATTGCGCCGAGGCCCAACCTTGAGCCTGAGTCTGACAGCTGATCATGCAATACCAGAGGCCGCAAGCCGTATCCATGAGCTTCGTGAGCAGGGTTTCAACATCGAGACAGTGCTCCAAAATGCGATCATGTTCCGCGGTAACGAGCGACGCAAGGTTGCCCTCTATGTTCTGAAAAATCCAGAGTGGCCAAGCCCCGACTTCACCCCTGACAACCTTCCGCCAGCCGCTTAACCCGAGGTATTCATGAACAATCACATCAATGGGCGTCACGCCCAGGGCGGAGCCATGCCCAAAAACAGCCACCCTACCCTGGCTGAGTTGCTGCCACTGCATGAGAACACCATCGGCGGGGAGCTGATCCAGACCGTCAACGCCCGCGAGCTTCACAGCAACCTGAAGGTGGGCCGTGACTTCTCAAACTGGATCAAAGACCGGGTTGATGAGTACGGTTTTGTCGAGGGTGTGGACTACATAGTTTTCGCCAAATTTGGCGAAAACCCCAAAGGTGGTCGCCCCCAAAAGGAATACGCCTTAACCATCAGCACAGCCAAAGAGCTGGCAATGATCGAGCGCAACGACGAGGGCCGCCGGGTCAGGCGTTACTTCATCGACTGCGAGCGCCGCCTTGTTGAGGTGGCACCGGAACAGCAGCGGTTGGCTCTGGAGCGCTGGCAAGCGGAACGAGCAGCAAGCAAGGACTATCACGCCATCATGTGCCGGGCATTGCAGCAGCACCGCACCGAGCAGGGCAAAGAGACCCTGGCCCGTCACTATGGCAACGAGGCCAACATGCTCAACCGGCTGGTGCTGGGGATGGATGCCAAACGCTGGGCTGAAAAGCAGGGTGTCACCCGTGAGGTGCGCCAGCACATGAGCAGCTACCAGCTTGGGCTGATCGCCTACCTGGAACGCAGTAATACCACGCTACTGGATGCCGGGATGCCCTTTGCCGAACGTAAAGCACGCCTGGCTGCCATGCTAGCGATCCAGATTGAGCGAGGGGGCCGGGCATGATGGGAGACACTACCACCACAGGTACAGGCACTGACAGCAACGTCACTCACCAACCGTCAATATTCCGACGCCTGCCAATTCCTGCGATTGACTTGTCTCATCACGTCCAACGAGGTACGATCCAGTCTGTTGCCACCTTAAGCAAGTGGCGGCATGGCTGGCGGATTAAGCACCCGCAGGCTGTGACTAAACCAAGGACAATTCGCACCTCTTCCCCCATCTTCGGCTCCCTGCCGGAGATCTATCCAGTTTTGGGGGCATGGGTCGGGAGCCAAAGAAAACGCCCCCACTGTGCCTTCCTTGGTTTGGCACTGCTTTGCGGCTACCCGATCCGCCTTGGTCTACCCAAACCAAGGACTATTCCCATGATCTTCACCTTCCTGATTACCTCGAGCGCTTGCCGTTTGGCAGATCTGCGCCGTATCCGCACCATTTCCGCCGTAGCCGACACCGAGGCTCAAGCCCGTTCTGCTCTGGCTGGCCTGCCGTTGGTGTTCCTGTCCCGCACGCCGAGTGGGAGGGATGCCGTATGAACCCGACTAATCAATCCAGCATGAATGCACTGCTTGAACAACTGACCGACACCCTTGAGCAAACTGACCTGACCATCCAGGAAAGGGCGCACTTTGGTGCCTTGTTGGGCGCAATCCGAGTTGAGGCCGGTATCCGTCAGGAGGTGGCCGCATGACCTACTTCGCATGGGCGCAGCATGGCCCAGAGCCATCATTCACAGGCCCAGACAACCCGCACAGCGGGAAACGGTCACAAGTGGGCAGCCTGAGTGCCTTCATCAGTCGCAAGGAGAGGGGGCTGTTCATTGGGCAGACCCTGGGGGCAGCGATAGCCGTCACCGCCAAGCAGGCCCGCGAACTGAAAGCTGGTTTGGATGACCGAGCGTTCAATGAGTTGGTAGCCGTACTGACCGGGGGTGACCAATGAAACAGGGGGTTGCAATGCAAGATGAGATCACTGGGCTGGTGGAGCGGCTGGCATTCGCTTATCTGGCGGTGCGGGGCTGTGACTTTGACCATCTGGGGGTGCGCCTGCCATTGGATCCCGAGGTGCTGACGTTAGCCATTCACAACAACATTGTGGGCGCTCACTTGGAACATGCCGGCGGTAAGCAGGGGCGAGATGACGCCTTGCTGATGCTGCGCCATATGTTGGCTGGCGATGAGTTAACGCCGCTGGGTAGTCTGGTGCTGGACGAAATGAACAAAGCCTTCTGCGCTGATGTGCGGCAGATGCTGGACGAGGGCAAAAACCCGCTGGCAGAGCTGGCGAGGGAGCAGACCGGGAGGGCGACGCAATGACCAAAAATGGCGGCGTGTCGGTTTGCGATTACCGCCATGCGATTACCGCCAAAAGAGCAATAACTCTAATTGCTGGAGGCCGCGCCCCGTCTGTGCTGGCGCGGTATTCGATGGTTACTACCAATTACAAAAACCGCGCGGTATTGAACTAATACCCTTTTCCCCCTGATAGCAGTTCAGAGGAATTTATAGGGCTGATACCGTGTGGCCATTAAGGGGATTGCATGGGCGATATTCACCAGGCGCGGCAGATGAGGACAAGCCGGAAGCAGGGCAAGATTGCCGGGGATACTACGCAAGCGGGGGAGCTTGAGGTTGACGGGGTATCGTATCCGCTCAATACAGGCCCAAAGCGTTCGCCGCTAATGGTGGATTGGATGAAGCGCATGATCCGGCACGTTGATGCCAAGCTGATCGAGTTTGGGCGAGTGCTGATTGTCCGCATCGACTTGCACCACCCAGAGGGTGGCAACGACAACGCCATGATCACCCGCTTCATTGAGGCCATGACCAAGCAGATCCGACGCGAGTACGACCACAAGCCGGGGTACGTCTGGGCGCGTGAGCGGGAGACGGCCAAGGCGCACCACTACCATATGGCCTTGATTCTCGACGGAGATCGGGTTCAACAGGGGATCGGAATCAACAAGCTGGCCGCCAAGGTCTGGGGCAAGATGGGCGGGACCATGGGGCGCTGTGACAACTATTGGCAGATGGTAGGGCGTGGGGGTGTGGCGCTGCCGGAGGTGACGCGCTGGCTTTCCTACCTGACTAAGATCAGGGGTAAGGGCTACCGGGCCGACTACGCGCAAGACTTTAGCACCGGGCGCGAAACGGTCCGGGTGCGGGCCAAGAAGAAGGGCCAGATCGTGAAGGTGACACCGGCTGTTGTACCGGGGCACGTTCCGATGTTTAGCTTCATGCGAGTAGGTCAAGCGGGACTGACTGTGGGGGAGTTTCGAGCCATGGGGCTCGATGTGGTGGCTGCGCAATCGTGGGGCAAGGTGGGAGGGCTGAGGGCTGTAGGTAAGCGCCTTGGCATCGCCCCGAGTACAGTCCGATCCTACGTGAAGGCCGCCCGCCCCGGTGAACTGGAAAACTCCAACATGTTGCGGGAGAAGCAGCAGGAGGCTACCAAGGCCAAGGGGATCGCCATGCTGCGCGATGGTGTAACCCGGCAGGAGGTGGCCGCCACCTTGGAAGTGGACAGGGTTACGCCGTGGCGGTGGAACAGAGGTACGCCGGATCTGGTCAAGCAGGCTAAGGCCAATGCCACGCGGGAAGGTCGCAAGGAGCTGAGGCGTAGGGCGCGCGAACTTCTGTGTGCTGGTGCTGGAACTATGGCTGTGGCCGCCGAGCTGGGAGTAAGCCCTAAGACCATAGTCAACTGGAAGGAGCTGGAGGGATTGGGCAAGCGCAAGCAGGCGAAGTATGCCCGGGAGGTGCGAGAGCGGGCCGTTGCCATGAAGGCCGAGGGTATGAGCTACGCCGAGATCTCCGAATCGATGAAGGTGCCATTCAATACCGTGGCCACATGGTTTAAGCAGGCAGCCATCAAAACATGACCTCCAATGCCTAGGGCAAAAAAGGGCTGTTTGTTGGGCGGTCTCATGGCGAAAGCGCCAAAAGTTGAGGTGAACAGAGGGCTACCGAGTGTGGCCCTTTTCTTTCCTGCCTCATACGCGCACGTGAAAGAACATGCAAAATCAGTGGTTACAGTGGTTACACGACTACTGAACAGGGCTGTAAGCCTTATGTAACAAGGGATAGAGCTGTAACCACCTAGTCAATATTCAGTGGTTACAACGTGGTTACAGTGGTTACACCGAGGGCCTATAACCACCGTTCAAAAGACTTGTAACCACCTGTAACCAACAGTTTTTGGGGTAGTGGTTACAGCACAAACCCAGCAGTGGTGAGGGTTAGCGGGGAGTTGTAACCACGTAACCACTGTAACCACTGTAACCACTGTAACCACCATTTTTTTCTTATATACAGCTCAAACAGCCGATCAAGATCACACTTTTTATGCAACAGGGGGTTTCATGTTTTGCAGAATCGACCTAATGCCAACAGATAAGCAACGAGCAGAGGCCAAGATAGAGGCACACAAAAAGCGCGTGAGGAAACAAACAGACGAATTGGCACAGGGTACTGTCGATCGGTTGAGTAAATTTCCTGAGTCCGTCAGCGAGCTGGTGTTCCACCCAACTAGGCGGTGGCGCTTTGATCATGCTTGGCCAGACCACATGATCGCCGTCGAGATCCACGGAGGGGTATACACCGGCGGGCACCATGTTAGCGCGGAAGGTTTCATCAATGATCGGCACAAGATGAACGAGGCAGCATTGTTGGGATGGCATGTGATTGAAGTCACCACGGACGACGTGCGAAACGGCAATCTTGAAAAGTGGCTGACACGCGCCTTTGAGTTGTGGGGAAACAACCAGAGCAGCGAGGGGCGCAATGCGATTAACCGATGAACAGCGGGAGCAGGTGATCGAGTTGCGCCGCCGCCATTCACTGAGCGAGGTGGCTTCTCTGGCTGGCCTCTCTTTGGGGACGGTTAAGACTATCGTCAGTCGGTCAGGCCTCTTCACCGACAACCCAAGGCAGCGGGCCATGTTCACGCTGCCACCCATAGAGAGCAGCGGGGAGACCTTGCCAGCGGCTCAGGAACTGCCACCCCAACAGGCCGTCACCGGGGACAAGGAACTTGATGCGGTGCTCTGGTTGCGTCAAGTGATAGAGATAGGTGATCCGGCCCGCATTGAGCAAGCCAAAGAGGCCGCCGGGCGGATAGCCACCCCCCTCGATGAGCTGGAAAAGCGGTACAGTAAATGGCTGCTGGCCAGATCGTCGGGCAATCCCTTCGCAACCTTTGGAAGTATCGGGCTCGCCAACCTCGATGCTCTAGCCAAGAGAGCTATTGAGCAGCGAGCCAACCAAGCAGAGGCGGTAGGGCGCTTTGGTGGCGAGCTATGGGCTGAGACGAAAGCAGAGTGGTTCTGTATCGAGGCGATGCGCAGCGTTGAACAGGATCGGCTACTCGAATATGACAAGACCCAGGCCGCTGAACGATTCAAGGCACTACCTGAGCTGATGCCGCACACCCTGGCGGACTGCCTTTGGGAGCTGAACTACTGGGATGGCCTCTATCGGCTGCGCCATGCCAGCGATCGGAAATACATGGATCAGCGCCAAGAGGTATACGCCCGCTACGATTTTGTATTCAGCCTGCTGGCAGAATTGAGGCCGAGAAGTAGTGATGAAGCAAAGGCCGTACTGAGGCACCTGTTGACCAGTAGCCACACGGAAGGCAACAGGATCGCTGATGTAGAGGCGATCCTGAATAACCTGATCAGGTGAGGTATACTGTGCTGGCTGGTGAACCACGCTTGGGCAATTGGAGCCCTTGGGTCGTACCACGCGAGAGCCGTTTTGGACGTTCGCCTTGGGTCATTGAAGCCCAGAAGCATGAAGCCAAGCGGCTCTACCCTTTCTGCGATAAGAGCACTTCGCACCATGAAGAAACCCCCACCTCCATTCACGCCAAGGATGCTGACCGAAGCCGAGATCGATGACCTTCGGCAGGACATGCGCCGCCGTCACGAATCGAACAAGAAAGCGATAGAGATGATGGATCTCTCCCACCTCATGGCATCCACTCAGGTTGATGATGTTGGGGCAGATGATAACCAGACTCCCACCCCCAAAGGCCACGCCCCTTCACGGTTTTAGAAACGGGAAATCCCGCTTCTTACCCCAAGGCCCCGTCACTTCAACGGGCCTTTGATTGCGCCTGAGAAAGCGGGTAGTTCTACCCGGATAAGGGGGCAAAAATGCCTCGCTAGTGGGGCATTTCTGCCCACCAATGCCGCGTTGATTACCGAAGATCCGCCCCACCAACAGCAGCCCTGACTCATGCCAAACAACCCCAGCCTAGGGTTATTGACCCCGATATGGGGTTAATACCGGGATCTAGGCATCGACCAGGCAAACTGTCATGGTTTCTCTGACAGTGACCGAGGAACCACGACAGAACGGTCACTGTGCTGGTGACATTTTGACGGACGCCGGCGCTATGCGTACCATGGGGGCAGAACCACCCACGCTTGAACCTAAGGGCAATTGCAGCCCGGTGCGTAAAGAGCCAGGGTGGTTTTTCATAAGGCCAACCTAAATCCGCGCTTAATCCGGCAGCCCCCCGCCATACCCCGCGCCAGCACTGGCCGCAAACTCCGCGCCAAATCCGGCGAACCAAAGGGCGTAACGGCTCGTGACCCCCACGGCAGGCAAGGCAAAACACAGCGCCTACCAGGTGAACCCCTTCCCTTCTGGATGGCGTCTTGTCTCTGGTCACTACTGCGCACCGTGCGCAACTGGCCACGGTTTAGGGCTCGAGTACAGATGGAGAAAGGGGCAGAGGGTAATAGGCAGGCCTTGCCATCTGCGCACATACAGTGAAGCTCTGGGCTAAAAGAGAAGGCCATGGCCTAGCACAAGTATGGGCTGAAGTATGGGCTAGCTAAATAATGAAATAACAAACCCGCTACTGGCGCGGGTTTTAAGGACGTAAATGGCGGAGAGACAGGGATTCGAACCCTGGGTGGCATTGCTGCCACAATTGATTTCGAGTCAATCCCGTTCGGCCACTCCGGCATCTCTCCACGGGACTTAATTTTTACCGGACCAGGTCTGATAAATCAACTTGAATCTCTTTAAAGATCAAATGACTGTCGATAAAAAAGACAATGCTACTGCGCTTGTTACCATGACTGCTGTGATGGCCCGAGGCACGACACGCAGGCACAAAGCGTTGGTGATCCAAGGCTCCTGGTACCTTACTGGCGCCCAAGTCGCCAGACACAGGCTATGACAGATACCGGCTTGTTCACCACCCTGCCCTGCACATGACCCCATTCGTCGCATTATCCGGCACTGTCATAATAAAGTGCGAAAATTCCTCAAAATAGTGACTTATCCAGAGCAGACTCCTCTGTACCCCTTGCGGGACAGGCTGGTAATCACGAGTGGATTGGTTAACAATTTCACTTCTTTTTTCTGGGTGGGTAGTGACCCGCCTTCACGCGATCTGATAGGAAGTACCATGTTCAATGCTCGAATCGTCTCACTGCTGCTGGTGGCAGCCAGCCTCTGGACAGCGCCAAGCTGGGCTACAACCTATCCCTTGCCACCGGCTGGCAGCCGCCTGATCGGTGAACTGGAGGACTACATAGTCCAGCCAGATGAACACCTTGAGCTTATCGGCAAGCACACCCAGATTGGTTTTTTGGCACTGCTCGAGGCAAATCCCGGGGTTGACCCCTATTTACCCAAACCTGGCACACGCCTGACCCTGCCGACCCAGATGCTGCTGCCGGATGTGCCCCGGGAGGGCATAGTCATCAACCTGCCAGAACTGCGCCTCTACTATTTTCCCAAGGGGAAAAATGAGGTGATAGTGCTGCCCATCGGGATTGGCGACATAGGGCGGGAAACCCCTGAAATGACCACGACAGTGATCGCCAAGAACCCCAACCCGACCTGGGTGCCCGGCCCCATGGTGCGCAAATCCTGGCTGGAGCAAAAGGGGATCTCCCTGCCTGCCGTCGTGCCGCCGGGTCCGGACAACCCCCTCGGCAAATTCGCCATGCGCCTCGGTTATGGCAAGCGGGATTACCTCATTCACGGTACCAACAAGGAGTTTGGTGTCGGGCTGCGAGTCAGTGCAGGCTGCATTCGCTTGCGTCCTGATGATATAGAGGCACTGTTCAAACTGGTGCCTGTCGGCACGACAGTGCGCGTGATCAATCAGCCGGTCAAGACCGCCATCGAACCCGATGGCAGTCATTGGCTGGAAGTTCACTCCCCCCTCTCCCGCACCGAACAGGAACTGGCGCATGGCGCCCCCCTGATCCTCTCACCCGAGGTAGAGGCCTTTATCGCAGTGTCCGAGATCGACGGCAACAAGGTCGCTACCGTGCTGAACAATAAGAACGGCATTCCACGCCCCGTCAGCGGCTAACGGCAACCCTGTGTTCATGAAGGACTTTCCATGAGATACCACTTCTGGTTCTTACTCTCCCTGTTGCTCAGCCCGATGGTGCTGGCCGATATCCTCTGGATGCAAAACGGCGATCGGCTGACCGGCACCATAGAGGAGATCACGGATGAACAGGTGCGCATAGCGCTGCCCTACAGCTCACCGGTCACGGTCAAGCGCGAAGCGGTGAAACGCTGGCGCCTCGACAAGCAGGACAAACCAAAACCGACGGTAAAAACTGGCATCACCTTGCTTGCGCTCACTCCGGATGACGAACACGCCTGGCTCTGGACCGGCAGCAGCGATCTGAACGTGAAGCTGAAGCACAGCGAGAAGAAAACCAACAACGTCAACCTGAAGGCCACAACCGAGGTTGCCAATCTCGACTGGCGATACAGCCTGGATGGGGAGTACATCTACGAAACCGCCAACAACGTCACCAACAGCCATGAGTACCGGCTCAAACCCATGCTGGACTTCTTCTTCGACCAGAACTGGTTTGTACGCTCCACCGTCGACTATCAATACCAGATGCTTGACCCAGACTACCTGAAGTTGAGCTATGCCTCTGGCCCGGGTTACAGGTTCTGGAACGACAAGAAACGCCGCCTTGAACTCATCACCCAGGTCGGTCTGGAACGCTCCTACCTCAGACCTGCAGTCTTCGATGAGCCCGGCATTGTAAACATCTTTGATGAAAGGATCATCAACTACCCTCTCCTCAACTTGGGCTGGGACTACCGCCAGCCTGTCTCCTTGTGGTCGGAGAACATAGAGCTGTTCAGCAAGGGGGGCTACAAGCGCTACCTGGCCCAGCCCTCTCCTTATGTGACCCAGAAGCAATCCATGCAAGGAAGCCTGGGGCTACGTTACTACTTCAACGATCACTTGCGACTCTCCTGGTCGAGCGAGTTGGACTGGGATGATGTCTGGTTGGACTACCTGGGTACTCACCAACAACTGGCGGGCAAGGAGTGGCGCCACCTCATCAGCCTGGGGGCCAGCTTCTAGTCATCAGGGCAAACCATTCGACGAGTGGATGAGCCACAGACAGGTGGCACAACGCCAGAAATAAAACAGGCTCACCGAGGTGAGCCTGTTTTATTTCAACACAATTTACGCCACGGCGGTGACAACCGTCACGACATCAGAAGTAGATCCGGGTGACGGATTCAATGACACAGCCGGGACGACGAATGCCCTCAATCTCGACCTTGATCTCCTTGAGCAGCTCAAGACCGCCCTTTATCGGTGTCACCCTCAGCAGCTTGGTACGTGCGCGGATGTTGCTATCCACCTTGATTGGATACGGAAAACGCACCTGATCCAGACCAAAGTTCACCACCATGCGGGCAGCCGGAAACTCGGGTGTCGCTTCATTGATACTGCCCGTCAGACGTGGCAACAGCGCCAGGGTCAGAAACCCGTGGGCTATGGTGGTCTTGAACGGTGACTCAGCAGCAGCACGCTCCGGGTTTGTGTGGATCCACTGGTTGTCGCCGGTCACGGCGGCAAACTCATTGATCATCTGCTGACTGACCAGCAACCACTCTCCCACATGGGTCTCTTCACCAATGCTCGGCTGCAGAGCAGCAAACAGGGCAGCCGCCTCACCACTCAGTTCAACCGCAGTCTCGTCAGTCTGCACTGGCTGACCATTGGCGGTCTGCACTTGCCGTACTGACTGGCTGTCAGCTTGCAGGTCCAGCACACGACCCAACAGAGGGTGGAGGTGTGCCTTTTGCTGAAACTCACGCCAGTAGTCACGGATCGCCGGAGAGAGCCAATCCTTGAGCTCAAAGGGGTGCTGCGCCAGGATTTCGCGCTTGCGCTTCAGAAAATCGACAACCTTCATCTACCGATCCCTATTCAATTCAAAGCCTGTAAAGAGGTCTAACCAGTCCTATTTTATGAAAGTTTCAACTGCAAGTGCAAAAAAATCTCAGCGTACAGCTGTACCAAGCAAAGAAGTGGTCACTAACACAAGTACGGCAAGCCTGATGGAACAAGGAGAAAAACGATTATCATGGCAGGTGCTTGCCACCATGAGTACAGATATAAAGAGGGGGATACCGACAGGAGGCAGCCCCTCCCCCGTCAAACATCGCCACGAGGCGCGGGTTGCCACCATTGCCCACAGGCGACCTCATCCAGGAAAGACCAGGCGAGGATCCGGCTCACCTTGTTGCCTTGCGCCATGTCGATCACCCGCACCTGACGGGCCCCGGCCTGGGCCAGCGCCTTCTTCGCCGCCGGCAGGTTCTCCTTCTTCGACACCAGCGAGCTGAACCAGAGGCACTGGGCAGCAAACTCCTTGCTCTGGACGATCATGGTGGCAAGAAACCCGGCTTCTCCCCCTTCACACCAGAGCTCGGCCTTCTGGCCGCCGAAGTTGAGCACTGGCTGCCCCTGCACGGTTTTACCAAGATTGCGCAGCTTGCGCTCACTGCCCTTGCTGGCCTCATCGAGCGATCCATGGAACGGCGGGTTGCACAGGGTCAGGGCGAAGCGCTCCTGCGAGCTTATGATGCCGCGAAAGACGTGTTTGGCATTGCCCTGATGGCGGCACTCTATCTGCCCGCCCAGACCGTTGCTTTTGGCCAGCAGAGCCGCCGCCTTGACGGACACGGGGTCGATATCGGACCCAACAAAACGCCAGCCATACTCGCGAGCTCCCAGCAGCGGGTAGATGCAGTTCGCCCCCACCCCTATATCCAGTACCCGCACGCCCTTGCCGGTCGGGACGCAGCCCGCACTCTCGGCGAGCAGATCCGCCACCCGATGCAGATAATCCACCCGTCCCGGAATGGGCGGGCAGAGATAACCCGCCGGCAGATCCCAGTGCGCAATGCCGTAGTGCAGTGCCAGCAAGGCCTTGTTCAGCGCCTTGACGGCGGCAGGATCGGCAAAATCCAGGGTCTGGGTACCGTGCTCGTTGACGAATACCAAGGGCCGAAGCTCGGGGGTACGCAGGCAGAGCGCATCAAAATCATAGGGAGCCTGATGGCGATTGCGTGGGTGCAATCCGGATTTGCGGTCGGAGTGGGTCTTCATGCTGGGCCTGCCGAGGGAAAACGGGCCCACACTATAGTGATTTGGCCCCAGAAAGTCTAAATCGCAGCCACAAAAAACCGGGCTTCAGGAGCCCGGTTCAAGTGAGGTTGGAAAAACAGTCCGTACTGCGAGCCGTTTGTCCAGCCTGACTCAGATATCGATCCGGCGTGCTTGCCAGAATCGGCTGCGCCAGTAGGAATTGTCCAGCTTGGAGCGCGTCACACCAGCACGGGTCGAGGCATGGATGAATTCACCATTGCCCACATAGATGCCTACATGATTGAGACGACGATTTATCTTGAAGAAAACCAGATCACCTTCGACCAGGTCTTGTTTGGAAACGCGAGTGCCTTCATGGACTTGGGAGCGGGTATCACGGGGTAATTCGATGCCGACGGCATTGCGGAACACTTCACGGGCAAAAGCGGAACAATCTATGCCGCGTTCACTGGTACCGCCAAAGCGATAAGGGGTACCGCGCCACTCTTGGAACACTGTCAGGATTTCATTCACATCTGGGGTTTGCGAAGCTTCCGGTTCAATCACGGGTTCCATCATGGAAACTTCAATCTTGCTCGCAACCTCGGGCTGGGGTGCAGATGCACAACCCACCATTCCGAGCGCGACCAGTAGTAGTATCAGGTGGCGCAATCCTTTATCCCCGCAATGAGTAAAACTTGTTAAAATACGGCCCGGAAGGGCAATTTATAAGGCAACAGCACCCGACTATATCCAAGAATTCTATCGAGGCAAGCGAAAATCCCTATCGACATCACATTTTCGCAAGGAAATGCATTATTTTTCATGATTAATGTGATCATGGCCAAACAATATACAATCTCGAAAGCGCCCATGCAGACTCGATCAAACTGACTTTTATCGCTGTTTCAGTCCTCTTTTAAAGTGAAAAATCATGATCTCTGTGGATCTCTATTTGTTAAAACCCGCTCGGGTCAGCGCAACTCAGTTGGCCATGCTGCCAGAAACGCTTTCACCAACAGAGCTGCAACAGTGGCAGGAGATCCAACATCCGGATCGGCGCCAGGAATTTCTGGTCAGTCGGTCACTGCTAAGGTGCTTGCTGGCCGCTCGCCTTCAATGTCAGACCAGCGAACTGCTTTTTTGTACCCATCTCCACGGCAAGCCGGCGCTGAGTAACCCGCGCTGGCAGTTCAACCAGAGCCACAGCGGCGACTGGCTGGTTATCGCACTGTGTGCCACAGGACCGCTCGGAGTAGACATAGAGATGGGCAGGCGCCGCCGGCAGACGTTGCCACTGGCCAGACGCTTCTATGCCACCAGCGAGTATGAGTGGCTCGCCGCCCTGCCGGCAGAAGAGCAGGACGGCGCCTTCTATCGGTTCTGGTCACGCAAGGAGGCGGTACTGAAGGCCCATGGCGGCGGCATTGCCGCCGGGCTCGACAAGGTTTGCTTTGTGCCGCAAGAGGGATGGCGCCTCGATAACCGGCTCGATGAGCACGAATACCGGGTGCAGGATTGGCCTATTGGCGGCGGCTGGCTCAGCCTCGCCGCCCCGACCCTGGCCGTCAACGGTTACCTGCTGGATGAAAACTTGAAATCCACCGCTATCAACCCCATGTTAACTCACACCATTTTCCAAGAGTCAGCCTCATGATCGTCGACATCAATCCCCAGAATTTTCAAGCCGCACTGATCGATGCTTCCATGAAAAAGCCGGTCGTCATCTATTTTCACGCACCCCAGATGCCGGAATGTCATGGCATGACCCCGCTGGTGGAGTCACTGGTTGGCCCGGACAATCCCCAGGTAACCCTGGCCAAGGTCGACATGAACGATCCGCAGTTGCAGCCATTGGCCAGCCAGCTCGGCCTGCGTGCCCTGCCCGCTCTGGTACTGTTCCATCAGGGGCGCCCGGATGAACAAGCCATTTTGGAAGGGCCGCAGGATGAAGCTACCTTGCGCCACTACTTTGCCGCCTTCGCTCCCAAGGAAGAGGAGCTGCTGTTCGAGAAGGGACAGCAGGCACTGGCAGACGGTCAGGCAGATGTGGCCTATGCCCATCTCACCAAGGCCCACCAGCTGGTGCCAGATCGCCACGACATCAGCCTGTGGCTCATTCAGGCGACGCTGGATATCAACCTGCTGGATGAAGCCCAGGAGCTGCTCGGCAAGATCCCCATGGCTGCGCAGGATGACCACTACCAGACCCTCAGTTCTCGTCTGGCGCTGGCGCTGCAAGCCGCAGACAGCCCTGAGCTGCGTGCGCTGGAAGCCCGTTACGAGCAGGAGCCGGACAATTTCGCCCTGACCCAGGAGCTGGCGGTGCAATACAGCCAGGCGGGCCGTCAGGAGGAAGCACTGGCGCTACTGTTCACCATTCTCAAACGCGATCTGGCCTTTGGCGATGCCAAGAGGACCTATCTGGACATTCTGACCACCATGGGCGCCCATCCGGCCGCGCAGAGTTACCGTCGCAAGCTATACAGCCTGCTCTACTGAGTAATGAAGGGATAAAAAGTGAGGGTGATGCCGAGAGATCGGCATTGCTCTGACAAGGCGAGAGCATATGGAAGAAAAGCGGGGAATTGACGAATTTCAGGCAAAAAAAAATGGCGCATGAATGCGCCATTTTTTCGCATGGATTACTTCTTGTAGGAAGTAGCCATGTTGTCGATGCGCTGGTTAGCACGCATAGCTTCTTGCTTGGCTTCTGCAACATCAGCAGCAATCTTGGATTGATCAGCACGAACTGCGCTAACATCTTGAGCCAGTTGGTCAACTTTGTTAGACAGATTCTGAACGGAGGTTTCCAGTTCGCTGGTGTTTGCACAACCGCCCAGCAGAGCGGACAGACCAACAACACCTACCAACAACAATTTTTTCATTTTTAAAAGCTCCCTTTAACTCGCCAGACGTTTAGCAAGCGGCGTGATTATGGCACAAAAGAATCATACTTTGGATAGGCCTCATCACAGATAAATGCATTAAAACCCTCATTTTTTTTTAGTCGCACACTTTATGTGCAAACTTTAAGCAAAAACGAGTGCCTCTGGATGAGGTTCGCACAGAGCGTAACCAAATTTTGTACTTATTACAATTTCGTATGAGGCTCAGGCAGAACGTTCTGACAGCAATTGTCGATACTGCACCAGGTCTTCGATGGTCAGTACCGGCATCTGATGCAGGCGGCCGAAGGCAACCAGGTCTGGCAGACGAGCCATGGAGCCATCTTCTTTGGTCAGCTCACACAAAACCCCGAACGGTTTGAGGCCGGCAAGCTGCATCAGATCGACTGTGGCTTCGGTATGGCCGCGGCGCGTCAGCACACCACCGGTACGTGCCCGCAACGGGAAGACATGGCCTGGGCGATGCAGGTCGGACGGTTTGGCACCATCGGCGATGGCCGCGCGAATGGTCGTGATGCGATCGGCCGCAGAAACCCCGGTAGTGACCCCTTGCGCCGCCTCTATGGTGACGGTGAAAGCGGTCTGATAGTGGCTGGAGTTTGCCTCCACCATCATGGGCAACGCCAGCTGGCGAACGCGCTCATCGGTCAGACAGAGGCAAACGATGCCAGAACACTCGCGGATCATCATGGCCATCTGTTCATTGGTCATGGTTTGTGCGGCGAAAATGAGATCCCCTTCGTTCTCCCGATCTTCATCGTCGGCCACCAAAACGCCGCGACCGGCGCGCAAGGCCGCGAGCGCCGCTTCGACGCGGGCAAGGGGATCACCAAATTCACTGAGTAGAGACTGATTCATGGTAAGACTCCTAAATAAGACAAGGACCAGAATCAGGGCATGGAAAGGCAGACAGAGATAGGTATGCAGCGGCCGGCCCAACGGGGGCATGCCTGCAATATCTGTCTTATCCTCTTTCATCCGGACTATGACCGTCGGCTCCG
The DNA here is from genome assembly GCF_027705025.1 of Aeromonas sp. D3. NCBI lineage: Bacteria > Pseudomonadati > Pseudomonadota > Gammaproteobacteria > Aeromonadales > Aeromonadaceae > Aeromonas > Aeromonas sp. D3. The sequence continues at coordinate 142,282 of NZ_JAPDBE010000005.1, forward strand.
GCATCTCACCGGATCTGCTGACCCCGACTCAGGTGTGAAACCAAAGTCGGGCGCTCGCGGGCTCCCCGAGTCAGATCGGGATACCGCCGGTGGGGAATTGCACCCCGCCCTGAGAATAAGCGCAGACAGCCTAAAGAAAAAAAACGCAGGATACCAGCCCAAAACCCATCAAAGATGAATACGGAACCGACCAGCGCCCGCAGACAACGACTTGACCCAAGGACGCACGGCGCGCTGTCTTTTCTGATTTTGTTTATGGCATAGTGCCTGAAAAAACGCGCTGCCTGCGCAGACTCAGGCGCCAACACCACAAACGGAATCATGACAGAGATGGAAAAGAAAATACTGCTGACGGACTGTCCGGACGCCAAGGGCCTCATCGCCAAGATCACCAACATCTGCTACAAGCACCAGCTCAACATCAACAAGAACGACGAGTTCGTGGATCATGAAAACGGCCGCTTCTTCATGCGCACCGAGCTGGAGGGGCGTTTCAACGACGAGACCCTGCTGGCGGATCTGGATGATGCCCTGCCCGCCGGCGCCCAGCGCCGCCTGGTCAAGGCGGGCAAGAAGCGCATCGTCATCCTGGTGACCAAGGAGACCCACTGCCTCGGCGACATATTGATGAAGAACTATGCCGGTGCGCTGGACATGGACATAGTGGCGGTGATCGGCAACTACGATACGCTCGCCGAATTGACGGGCAAGTTCGACATTCCGTTCCACACCGTCAGCCATGAGGACCTGAGCCGCACCGAACACGAGGAGCAGGTACGTGCCATCATAGACGGCTACCAGCCCGACTATGTGATCCTGGCCAAGTACATGCGAGTGCTGACCCCGAGCTTCGTCGAAGCCTATCCGCGCAAGATCCTCAATATCCACCACTCCTTCCTGCCCGCCTTCATCGGTGCCCGTCCCTACCGTCAGGCCTTCGATCGCGGAGTCAAGCTGATTGGCGCCACCGCCCACTTCGTCACCGACGATCTGGATGAAGGTCCCATCGTCGAGCAGGACGTGATCCATGTCGGTCACGCCTTCAGTGCCGATGACATGGCCAAAGCCGGTCGTGACGTGGAGAAATCCGTGCTGAGCCGCGCGCTGGAGCTGGTGCTCAACGAACGGGTGTTCGTCTACGGCAACAAGACGGTGGTGTTCAAGTAACCCACCTTTGGCGCCACGCCAGAAACAACAAAGGCTCCCGAGGGAGCCTTTGTTGTTTCTGGCACTGACTTACAGCGGCAGGCCATTGATGGTCATGGCACCCTTGTCGAGCTTCAGCTCGGCGGTCAGCCGGGCCTTGTCCGCCTTGAGATAGCCCATGGCGGCGAACTGTTCCAGCATGGGAGCCAGCTGCGGCACCGCCTTGCCCAGTTTGTCACTGAGATTGGCATGCATCAGGCCGGAGAGGGCATGCATTCCCTGTTCGCTCTGGAACAGCTGTTCCAGAGAAGTGGATGCCAGCTTGACGTCCCCCTTCATGGAAACAGGCTCACCGTTGAGCTGGGCGCTCAAGTCCACCAGCTCCAGGGTCGCACCGCGCTTGAGCAGCTTGTCCAGGGCTTGCTGGATGGCTTCATCTTCCACCCCTTGCCCGCTGGAGGCTTGCAGTGCCTGATAACCTTCCAGATCCAGCCCTTTCAGATTCAGGGCCAGCTTGCTCTGGGTCAGCGCCAGATTATCGGTCTCGTTCTCCAGATTGAGAGTCTCCACCTTCATCTGATAGCTGCTGGAGAGGGTCTGGGCATCATCGCCTTCCAGTTGGGTTTCCGTGGTCAGCCCCTGCAGTGACACCTTGACGCTGTCTGGCAGTTGCACCGACAGCGCAGAGAGGGTCATGTCGCTACGGGGAGAGAGCCAGATCCCGCTGATCTCGGCCATGTCGGCGCTGCCCTTGAGCTCGGCCAGCACCATGTCCATCTTGCTCTGCTCTTCATGCAGTGTCATGCCCTGCCAGTGGAAGGTAACGTGACCGTTGCCATCCATATCGCCGCGGTAGTCGCCCGTCATCGGCAGGAAACTGAACTCGTCGAGCCCCTGCTTGACCTTGAACTCGTTGGCCCAGAAGCGGCTGCTGTTGCTCATGGTCCAGAGGCTGCTGACCGACTCTATGCCAAACTGCCACTGCTCCAGCTTGAGGGCGCTGAACACAGTGGCCAGCGTTCCCTGCTTGGTGTCGAGCAGCATGTTGCTCTTGATATAGAGCGGCAGAATGCGACTGTTGACGATGAACTGCGCCTCGACCGGCTCGCTCCCTTCCAGCTGACCGTCCAGGCTGGCCAGAGTTTGCGGTGTGATCACTACCTTCAAGATGCCGTCACGGGTAAACAGGTTGCTGGCGCCAGGCACCCAGCTCAGCTCGACGCCGCTCTCCTGCTTCACCTTGGCGATCTGCTCGTCCATGATGCGGTCAAACGTATTGCCCGTGTACCAGCAGGCACCCAGCCCACCCACTACCAAGGCCGCACACACGGCCAGCGTTACTCGCTTCTGCATTTTTATATGATTCTCCAAAGGCTCATTGCCGCACTCTACGGGGCGATATCGGGGCTAGGCAAGTCCAATTCAGCATCGACCGCAATTATGTAATGTCACAGCAAGGGACTGAACAGATAGAAGATGTTCTCCATTACCTTCTTGTACCTGGGGCGATCGCGCCACTTGGCCAGGGACATGGGTGTCGCCTCCGTCATATAACCCTGTACCAGATGGGTCATCTCGGCGACAAACAGCGGGTTGTCGATGAGCAGGGTCACCTCGAAGTTGAGCCAGAGGCTGCGTCTGTCCAGGTTTACCGTGCCCACCAGTGCGAAGTCGTCATCCACCAGCACGCTCTTGGTGTGGAGCAGTCCGGCATCGTAGCGATAGACTTCAACCCCGGCCTCCAGCAGCTCCTCCATGAAGGCATTGCAGGCATGGTTGGCCATGATGGAGTCATTGCGCGCGGGCAACACCAGCTGCACCTGCACCCCTCGCGCCGCCGCCGAGGAGAGCGCCGCCGCCAGAGGATCGTCCGGCACGAAATAGGGGGTGGTCAGCACCAGGTGGTGACGGGCCTGGTAGATGGCCAGCAACAGGCTCTGCTGGATGCAGTCACCGCCAACGAAGGGGCCGGACGGGATCAGCTGGGCCCGGTAGTTGCTCTGGGGCCAGGCTTCCGGATCATGCTGCAGGCTGTCGAGCAACCGCTCGCCGGTCTCCATCTCCCAATCCCAGACGAAGATGGACCACATCAGCGGCACCACGGGCCCCTGCACCCTGATCATGATATCGACCCACTGGCCTACCCCGGCGTTCTGCTTGAAGAAGCGGGGATCCACCATGTTCATGGAGCCGGTGTAACCCACCCTGTCATCGATCACCACCAGCTTGCGGTGCATGCGCAGATCCTGGCGCTGGAACGGGATGCGCCAGGCACCGACCGGCAGCACCTCCACCAGTTTGACCCCGGCCTTGCGCAGCTTTTTGGGCCAGTGCGAGCGGAAAAACGTCTTGCTGCCCATGGAATCGAGCAGCAGACGACAATCCACGCCGCGCGCCGCCACTTCCATCAAGGCGTCGCACACATCGTCGGTATCGCCGCCCGGGTGCCAGATGTAGTACTCCAGATAGCAGGACTGGGAGGATTGGCGGATGTCGCGCGCTATCTCGCGCAGTATCGATTCGGGTTGGCTCAGCAGGGTCATGCGGTTGCCGGAGAGCATGGGCATGGCCAGCCGCCCCTGGATCAGATCGTGCAATGGCTGGGCCTTGCTGCCCACCTCGCAGCAGTGCTGGGGAAAGAGCCTAGCCAGCTGCCGGATCCAGATAGCGTAGGGGCGGTACATAGCCTTGGCCCGTTCTGCACGGCGGCGACCGAGCCGGATCTCGCCAAACAGCACATAGAAGCCGACCCCGGCAAACGGGATGGCATAGATGAGCGCCAGCCAGGCAAGCGAGACTCCAATAGGGCGCCGCTTCATCACCACCCGCAAGGAGATCCCTGCCACGATCACGGTGTGAAATAGCAGCAGCAGCCAACCAAGAAACTGGGAAAACAGCAGCTGGATGTCGTACTCCAAACCGTTGATCAAGAGGACTCCTTTTACATCAGGGTAAATGCAGTGGGCAGACCCCACGGGGCCAGGATGGTATGCTGTGAAACACATCCATTCTATCAGGTCGTTAGCATGATCCTGCAATCTATGCTGCTCAGTCTGGCCATGCTAGGTCAAGGCTCATATGACATCAATGAGCAACAAATAAATCAGTACCTGCAATCCCAGGTACAAGTGAACAAACAGCTGGAATTACCCGGCATCATCAAGGCCCACGTACAGCTCGAGCAGAGCGACGTCCAGATCGGGCGTCAGAGCCCGGATACCGCCCGTGTCTATGGCAAGGGAAAACTGAGGATCGCCCTGCCGGATCAGACCGAATACGATGCGCGTCTGAACATGACCTACGAGGCCAGACCACGCTATGACAAGGCTCAGAGCGCCCTCTTCCTCGACAACATCAAGTTGATTGAGTACAAGCTGGAACCGGAAGCGGCGCAGCAGAAGTTCGGCTTCATGCTGGGCATGCTGTTGCAAAGCATGGAGAAACGGCTGGAGACACAGCCCGTCTATCGGCTGAACGACAAGGACCCGAACCAGGCCTGGCTGAAAGAGAATCTGCTGGGGCTTGAGTTGTCACCGGGCAAGATCCACCTGCTGACCAAGCCGCAGTGAGTCGTCAGTTGTAGACGGGAGTGTTGGCCTGACGGACCAGCAGCTCGATCTGGTAACCCTGTTCGCGCTGCTGGTCATAGAGAGAAAAGAGGGGGCCATCGAGCTCATGCAGGGGAAGGTCAGCAAAACCGGCCTTGAGGTAAAACGGCTTCTCGAATGGCAATGCCTGACACACCACTGGCTTGTCCACCAGATCACTGCAGGCATGTTGCAGCAAACGGGAGCCGAGCCCCAGTGAGTGATAGTGGGGCAGCAACCGAAAACCGCACAGGTGGTAGTAATCCTGCTCGTCGCGCAGGCGTACGGCGCCCACCAGCCAGTGCGCATCGCGCACCACGAAGATACGCTCAGCCAAATCCGGCACGTAATGGGAGAAAGTCGTTTCGTAGTAGTCCCTGATCAGGGAAAGATCCGCATCACAGTACTCTTCGAACGTGAGTTCCATCGCCCGCTTGCTTATCACACCCGTTCCATCCTTGGCCGCTCGGCCAGTCTTCAAATGTCAGTGGCTGCCCGGAAAGAGATCCGACCAGACAAGTCAGCAAGATATCACGCCTTTTAGTAACAAAAAAGCCAGTAACCGCGCCTGTTTGTACACTTTTCAACACACTGCTGACCGCATAAATCACAGGCAATGCTACCACGGTATCCCAATGTGGGCACGGCTTGCTCGCGGCGATTAATTTTACGGCAAGGGACTATTTAATCGAACGTAAGCCCATGATTTAAAATATAAAAATCACTTCGTAAACATTTATTAACAAGCCTAATGAGTTACACCCAGCCATAAAAAGCCTCAATCGAATAGCAATCTTGGTGTTTCACCCTATGGTGAAGCCTTGGCATAGCATAGCGCTGTCGTTGCCTGAGTGGGACAACCCCCACGCTGTCACCTCACCACTTTGCCAAGGAGATACCATGTTCAAACCCACCCCCTCCCTGCTGATGCTGGCACTACTGCCCACCGCCAGCTGGGCCGGCGACATCCACATCCCGATTGCTCCCTATCACTTCACCCAGCAGCAGCTCAACGCCAGCGGCGGCATCACTGTGCCACTGGACGAGGCCCACTTCGTGTTTGGCGAGGCAGCCATGGCGTTCGATCTGCACGACTTTTTGCTGCAACAGGCGCCTCACCTGCTGCCCAAGGAGGAGGTGATCCTGCACTGGAGCGGCATTACCAGCCTCAACCCCCAGCTGCTGCTGGCCTTGATGGAAGCAAACAGCCAGCTCATATCGGCCCCCTCCAAGCAAGCCATGGCGGCCCCCTTCGCCAAGCTGGTCAAGGCCAGGGGATTCGATAACCAGCTCGAACAGATTGCTCGCCAGCTCTCCGAGCGCTTCTACCAGGCCAAAGCCCAGTTGCGGCTGAGCCAGCGCAGCGTCCCTGCCCTCCCCCCGCTGGCGGCGCATCAGGCCGCCCTGGGCAGTCTGCTCACTCCCCACGACCAGCAAGAGTTGAGCGAGCAGTGGCAGACCCTGTTTGGCAAGGAAGCCATGACGTCGCCCAAGGCCCCTGCTGCGGTTCCCTCGGCCCGGCTGGCCGGTGGCCAGTTCCAGCTGCCCTGGCGCCAGGGCTACAGCTGGAAGGTGAACGGCGCCCACTCCCATACCGGTTCGGGCTACCCCTACTCCTCCATCGACGTCTCCTACGACTGGCCGGGCTGGGGCGGTGCCACCTACACGGTCACCGCCGCCAACAGCGGCACAGTCACCGTCTTCTCCCGCTGCCAGGTGCGGATCACGGCCCCCAACGGCTGGGCCACCAACTACTACCACATGAGCGGCATCTCGGTGCGCAGCGGCGACTATGTGGCGGCGGATACCCCCATAGGCACCTATGCCAGCAACCGCAACGAGGCCCTGTGCGAGGGCGGTTCCTCCACGGGTCCGCACCTGCACTTCTCCCTGCTCTACAACGGGGTGTTCCAGTCCCTGCAGGGGCAACGCCTGAGCAGCTATGCCGTCAACGTCGGCGCCAACAACTACGACGACAACTGCAACCGCTTCTGGCTGCAGAACAGCCGCAACGGCCAGCGTTTCTGTGCCTGGCAGCCGCTCTACAACAACGGCCTCGACTGAGTTGCCAGCCAACCGCTGCAGTGATGGGAAAGTCAGTAATGACGGGGCCAGGCGGTTTTATGCAAGTCGTCACAGATCTGCACAGTCCGCTTTGAAAACGCTCACAAAACAGTCAAAAGGAGATTGCCGGCCCGAAGGGCCGGTGTGAGGCTCTGGGTGCCCACATGGGCACCCAAACAAGGACAGACAATAATGAAAAAAACAGCGGGAATCTGGGTGATCGCAGGCATGCTGATCGCCCCTCTGGCACACGCCGACGTCATACTGCACGCCTTCAACTGGCAATACAGCGAAGTCACCGCCAAGGCCGATCTCATCAAGGCCGCCGGCTACAAGCAGGTGCTCATCTCGCCCCCCCTCAAATCATCGGGCAACGAGTGGTGGGCACGCTATCAACCGCAGGATCTGCGCCTCATCGATACCCCCCTTGGCAACAAGCAGGATCTCGAGCAGCTGATCGCCGCCATGCAGGCAAGAGGCATAGCCGTCTATGCCGATATTGTGCTCAACCACATGGCCAACGAGAGCTGGAAGCGCAGCGATCTCAACTACCCCGGCAGCGAACTGCTCGGTCAGTATGCGGCCAACCCCACCTACTTCGAACGCCAGAAGCTGTTTGGCGATCTGGGCCAGAACTTGCTGGCCGGATCGGATTTTCACCCCGAAGGCTGCATCACCGACTGGAGCGATCCGGGCCACGTCCAGTACTGGCGCCTGTGTGGCGGCGCCGGTGACAAGGGGCTGCCGGATCTTGATCCCAACAACTGGGTAGTGAGCCAGCAGCAGGCCTATCTCAAGGCGCTCAAGGGGATGGGGATCAAGGGCTTTCGGGTCGATGCGGTCAAGCACATGAGCGATTACCAGATCAATGCCGTGTTCACCCCCGAGATAAAACAGGGCATGCACGTCTTTGGCGAGGTGATCACCACGGGGGGCGCCGGCAGCACGGATTACGAGCGCTTCCTCAAACCCTATCTCGACAACAGCGGTCAGGGGGCCTATGACTTTCCGCTGTTTGCCTCCCTGCGCGGGGCGCTCGGTTATGGCGGCAGCATGAGCCTGCTGGCCGACCCCGGTGCCTACGGTCAGGCCCTGCCTGGCAGCCGCGCCGTCACCTTCGCCATCACCCACGACATTCCCACCAACGATGGCTTTCGCTACCAGATCCTGAACCAGACCGACGAGAAGCTGGCCTATGCCTACCTGCTCGGTCGCGATGGTGGCTCGCCGCTAGTCTATTCCGATCACGGCGAGACCCAGGCCAAGGATGGGCTGCGCTGGCAGGATTATTACCAGCGCGCGGATCTCAAAGGCATGATCCGCTTCCATAACGCGCTGCAGGGCCAGCCCATGCAACTGGTCGGCAGCGGCGACTGTTTCGTGCTGTTCAAACGGGGCAAGCAGGGGCTGGTCGGTGTCAACAAGTGCGAGTACGAGCAGGAGTACTGGCTCGATACCGCCAAATTCGAGATGAACTGGTATCGCAACTACCGGGATGTGCTCGATCAAAACGCCGTCATCAATGTGCAGAGTCAGTGGGTACGGGTCGCCATTCCCGCCCGCAGCGCCCGACTCTGGCTGCAAGAATAAGGAGTATCGCCCTGCCAGGGGCCGCCACTGCGCGGCCCCGCTTGTTTACTCTGCCTATTTCAACTCGGCGCTCATCGGCGGCTTGTTCTGCCACCATCAGGATGCTTTACTCACAATGCCAATCAGGCTGAAGGAGCAAGCCGTTGAAAGCATGGATGTTGATGGGGCTGATCCCGCTGTTTTCCCCGCCCGGCTGGAGCCGGACGCCACCGCCGGCGGAGGTGGTGATCCTGACCGCCGAGACCCAGGCCCCCCTTCACATTCCCAAGGCGGCGCCTGCCCCCGGCGTGTCACCCTCCCCTGTTTCTGCACCGGCCCCAGCGCCTGCAAAAATCACGCAGCCATCCGGCACTCGCCAGATCCAGGTTTACAAATCGGTGCAAAAAAATGGCGTGGTGCGCTATTCCGACATGATGCCGGATCAGGGTCACTATGAGTTGCTGCTGTTCAACGACTGCTACGCCTGCAACCCGGCCTCAACGGTCAACTGGCACACCACGGGTCTCTTTCTCTATGACTATGCCAGCACCATACAGGCGGCGGCCAAGGCCTATCAGGTCGAGCCCGCACTCATACGGGCGCTGATCCACGCAGAGTCTGCCTTCAACCCGCAAGCCATCTCCCGCAAGGGGGCCATGGGATTGACCCAGCTGATGCCCGCCACGGCCCGTGAGCTGGGGGTCGGTGATGCCCTGATGGCGGAGCAGAATATCTTTGGCGGGGTGAAATACCTGGCAGGTCTGCTCAAGCAATATGGCGGCAACATAGCGCTGGCGACCGCGGCCTACAACGCCGGGGCCGGTGCGGTACAAAAGCATGGGGGTATCCCCCCTTACGCCGAGACCCGCGCCTATGTGGAACGGGTGCAACTGCTGCACCTGCGCTACAAGGAGATGCTGAGCGCTCGGGGTCTTTGAATGCCTCCCCCCTGAAACGAAAAAACACGCCCGGGGGCGTGTCGATACCACACTTTATTCGTCACGGATCACGCTTTCGTTGCAATCACGCGATAGGCCAACGCACCCAGAATGGCACCGACGATCGGTGCAACCCAGAACAGCCACAGCTGGCTGACGGCCCAATCCCCCACAAACAGGGCAACCCCTGTGCTGCGCGCCGGGTTGACCGAGGTATTGGTCACCGGAATGCTGATGAGGTGGACAAGCGTCAGGCACAAACCGATGGCAATGGGGGCAAAACCGGCCGGTGCACGGCTGTCGGTGGCACCCATGATGACGAACAGGAAGAAGCCGGTCATAACCACTTCACACACCAAGGCCGCCAGCAGGCTGTAACCGCCCGGTGAGTGTTCGCCATAGCCGTTGGAGGCAAAACCGGCACTCACATCAAAGCCGGCCTGACCACTGGCAATCACATAGAGCACGGCCGCGGCAGCAATCCCGCCCAATACCTGAGCGACTATGTAAGACAACACGCCGGATGCCGGGAAGCGGCCACCGGCCCACAACCCCAGTGTCACGGCCGGGTTCAGGTGACAACCTGAAATGTGGCCGATGGCATAGGCCATGGTCAGCACAGTCAGACCAAATGCCAGCGCCACGCCCAGCAGGCCAATCCCCACGTTCGGGAAGGCGGCGGCCAAGACGGCACTGCCACAGCCCCCCAACACCAGCCAGAAGGTGCCCATAAACTCAGCTGCAAAAGGTTTCACATTTATATCTCCCAATGATGGATGGAACATGAGCCAGAGCTCATGAGGTCGCCGTTATTCAACGGGCGACACATTATGGGAGTGTGAAATAACAAGGCGAAGTGGGCCTGCCTTATTCCTGAAATGTGATGAGAATCACAAGTTATTGATTAATTGGGGAGATTTCCGTCAAGATGCAAACTGCACCAGACGGAGCTCATTCATGCCATGCGACAACTTGTGACCTTGCTGACTCTTTTGACAACAAGTCAGCACGCGAGTGGATAAATGGCGCGGATAAACGAGGAGGGCGCACGGGCGCCCTCCTCTCACACAGGTCCTCAGACACAGCCAGGATTCAGCGATAGCGGCCGCGCACCGAACTGGTGGCCCGCCCCGCCATTTTGATCAGGCTCTGGCGGGTATGGAAGTGGCAGATCGCCACCCCCAGCGCATCCGCCGCATCCGCCTGGGGCGTGGCCGACAGCTTGAGCAGATGGGTCACCATGTGCTGTACCTGCTCCTTGGCCGCCCCACCCGTACCCACCACAGCCTGCTTGATCTGGGTCGCCGAGTATTCGCTGACCGGCAGCAGGGCGTTGACCGCCGCGACTATGGCACTGCCCCTGGCCTGACCCAGCTTCAAGGCCGAATCGGCGTTGCGGGCCATGAAGACCCGCTCTATGGCGAACTCGTCGGGCTTGAACTGGGTGATGATCTCGCTCACCCCGTCATACACCTGCTTGAGGCGCGACGGCAGCTCGCCCAGGTCGGTGCGAATGCAGCCGGAGCCCAGGTATTCCGCCTTGCCTGCGACTATGCGGATAACGCCGTATCCTGTGATCCGGGAACCCGGGTCTATGCCCAAAATAATGCTCATGACACTCTGTTGCTCTGAAGGCAGTTCATGGGCGCCAAGATAGCAAACAAGCGTCCGCTTGGCTCGCGCGGCGGCGCCCTCGCCGGCTGACTGCGCAGGGATCCGTCATTTTGTACAGTGGTCGGCCTGTTCCTTCACCCGTGAGGGCCCGCAAAATCAGGCGCGGCAGGCGCAGGAGAAGGATCAGTCCGCCAGCGCCACCAGCCGCTCGGCCAGTCGATGGCCGTGCAGATAGCTCTCGATGAGTGCCCCATCGGCCTTGCCTGCCTCGATCTGCCGATACCAGTGATCGAGCATAGCCACGAAGCCCCGCTGGGCCAGTACCGGCTGCCAGTCGTCCGGTGTCAGGGTCTGCACGATTTTGTCTCGGGCAATCGTGCCCCGGGTGCAGTTTTCCAGGTGCAGGGAGAGGTTGTCGCCGTAAGCATCGACACGCTCCTCCGTGATGCCGGCGCTACGGTTCATGCTGCCGCTCACCGCCGTCTGCCCGCTTTGCCAGGCCACGCTCACCCCGGCCAGCAGCTCGGGCTGTTGACTGCTGCGTCTCAATACAGCATGCAGATCTCCCCTCGGAGCGCCGCCATAGAAGCAGAGGCTGTCGAGCACATGGATAAAGTCGTCGAACAGGAACTGGCGCGGCAGCCCCGGCAAGGCGTGTCTGTGCTTTTGCCAGTTAAGTTCGGTGAGCGGCTGATTATCTGTACGGGCGGCGCGCATGGCGGGCAGATAGCGGCGGTTGAAGCCGACAAACAGCGGGCAGTCCTGCGCCATGGCGAGGTTGGCGAGCGCCTCCACCTCGGCGAAATGAAAGCAGAGCGGCTTGTCGACAAAGGTGGGGATGCCGGCACGCAGGCACTGCTGGGCCAGCTTGCCATGCACGGCGGTGGCGGCGTGGATCATCACGGCATCCGGGCGACTCCCTAGCAGCGCATCCACATCGGTAAAGCACTCGGGGATCCGGTACTGGCGGGCCAGCTTGCCCAGCACCGCCGGATTGCGGGTGCAGAGCAGCGGGGTGACTCGCTCGTCGCTGGCCAGCAGCGGCAGATAGGCCTTCTGGGCAATATCGCCGAGGCCAATCAAGGCAATGCGCATCTCGACTCCTTTTCACTCGATAACGGGATAACCGGCTAAGTTGCCCGCACCATCTCAGGATTTCCCCCGCAGATCCAGCCTTGCCGCAACCTGTGCTGCCTCATCCCTCTCAGCCTTCCCCTTCGCAAGGGTGAGGAGCAGGCGGGAGTGGCTTTACTCCCTCCCCTGCCAAGAGACAAGGTGGGCTGATATTTATCGCCAGCAAAACGGGTTTCGTATTGCACCCATTTTGGCTAACATGCCCCACTTTCAGGAGACATAGGGGCAAGGAACTGATGAGCAACAAGACGCTGCAATCCCTCTTTCACTACAAGCGTTGGGCCGATGGCGAGCTGCTGGATGCGATCGCCACGCTGGACTCGCAGCAATATGCCGAAGACCACCACACCTGCCTTCGGATCTTCAACCATATCCATGTGGTCGATGCCATCTTCAAGGCCAATCTGCTGGGGGAGTCTCACGGCTTCAGTGCCACCAATACCCCGGAGACGCCGACCCTGGCGGCGCTGCGCAGCTCGGTCACGGCACTGGATAACTGGCTGGTGGATTACGTCGCGACCCTGAGCCCGCAAAAGGGTGCAACCCCGCTCTCGTTTCGCTTTGTCGATGGCGACAGGGGGCAGATGAGCCGCGAGGAGATGCTGCTGCATCTGGTGACCCACGGCGGCTATCACAGAGGGGCAATCGGGCGCATTCTGGTGCAGTGCGGCATCACGCCGCCACGGGATACCCTGACCACCTTTTTGCATCGCAGCGAACCCGAGCGGCGCGGTGAAGATGACTCAAACAGAGTCCTGCCCTTATGAACCGATCCATGCGCTTCTCTCGCCCGTTACTGCTCGTGCTGCCATTGCTGCTGGGCGGATGTGCCGCTGCCATCGATCACTACTCGGGGCGCTTTCGCAACACCCTGGCACAGGGGGAGACGCGCGCGACCATTCGCGCCGAACTGGGCGATCCCCAGCTTTGCCAGCAGGCCGCCTTTCTGGCCGAGGATAATGTGCAGGGCTGCGATCGCTTTACCGTGCTTGGCAAGATCCACAAGCGTGCTGACGGCAATGGCCAGGCCACGGCGAGCGCCGTGACAATGGGGCTGGGGGAGCTGATCCTGATACCGATGACGGTGGCTGGCGTTGCGGCGGACTACACCCAGCGCCATACCATTACCGTCTATTACGATCGGGACGATCACTATCTGTTTCACACCCTGCTCAATGGCAAGGGGCAGGAAGTGTGGCAATAAGCTCCTCCAATTTGGAAGCTCCTCCAATTTGGACACCCACCTTTTGGAGCAAACCGCTATCAGGCTTCTGCTGAAATAAAAAGGGTGAATACATTCGAGATGGCACCAGCAAAAGTCGGCTCGGGAGAGACTTTTGGAGGTTTAGAAAGCAGCTGCCCCTGCACAGCCATCCACTGAACTGTGTGCAATACCCGGCGCTATCGGCAGGAGAGGTGCAAATCAATCATAACCGTGGTTGATGGCATCGCCGCTGGCCACAGTGGTGGGCGAACTGCTTGCAATGATCCCTGTCCCCCACCACTCTGATCCCTTGTCGCCTAAACAGCATCACCTGTTTCAACCAACGGGGGCCATCAAGACCCAACCGCGCCAGGATGGGGGCAAGGCGGGCCGGAATATGACCCCGCTTGTCGGGCCGAATAGCACGACCGGTCCAATCTACCAGCATCAGGTAGTCAGTGAAGGCATAGGGCAATCCTTCAGGCTTCCCCTGGCTGGCAAACGGCAGCAAAAGTGGTGGCAGAACATCGGGAGTGGCGGGCTCGTCAAGACGCTGTTTGATGCTGGTGTAGTCGCTTTGTTCTGGCCGGTCGGTCAGCGCCGCCCGTATCGGATTGAGGTCAACATACGCCATGCAAGCCAACAATGCTGACTCGGTGAGCAAAGCCTGACTCTTGAAACGCCCCTCCCAGAAATGGCCTTTGCAACCATCTTCCTGATTGGCCTGACGGGCCAGATTTTCATTGAGTAGCCGAATAAACCAGCTGATGGAATAAAGCCGCTCTCGCCATTGGGCAAGCAATTGCTGTACGACAGCCAGTTCAGGCTCGATCAGCGTCTCCCCCTGATACCAGCGTCGCACCAGCAGCGGCCACTGGAAAAGGGCCGCCCAGCGTTCGGCTACCTCCCGATCGCTCCAGCTGGCAGCGGTATCGGACTCCACCTTGAGCACCAGATGATAGTGATTGTTCATCACCGTATAGGCACAAACACCGATGGCAAATAGCCGCGACAGTTGCCCTAGCTTATCGACCACCCACTGACGCCGATGTGCGTAACTCTGGCCAGAATGTGCATCCTCCCCACACAGGAAGGCTCGCCGCACGCAGCGGCTGACCACGTGGTAGTAAGGCGTATCCTGCAAACTGATTTGACGTGAACGGGCAATGGTCATGGCACATCCCTCGACTGTGACTTCTCAAGTCAAGAACAGCACTACGCCGCTGTCAAAAAGGTGGGTGTCCCAGATTTTCTGCCCCATGGCCAGGTGACAGCCGTTTGCAGGGTGACTCGGGAAATCCCGCTAAGATTGCTCTCTGCGATCCAGCCATTTACCCACTCTGGCCCCCAGCCCGGAGCAGAGCAGGGCGCTGACAATGGCCCCTATCATCCGGTTGGTCTCGGAGAACGCTTTTGTCTCAACAAACTGGTAGGCAATCAGATTGAAAATAAGGATCCCGAGCAGCAGCCCCAGCCCGCTGCCCATCTTCTCTCTTCTGGATCTCGCTTTCACCGCCATTCATTGCTCCTGTGCAAGGGAGCCGGCCATTCAGCCCCTCCCCTTATCCATAGGCCGAACAAGATAGCAAAGCCGCGCCTGCTTGCCCGCCTTTATCCCGTCCGCTTAAGCGCTTTGATGACGCAGTTCAAAAAACGATGATTTCCTGATGGTTGCATCAGTTTTATGCTCGCGGGCCCAGCTTCGTTTGACTTACCATAGCCATCCAGAACCTATTGAACTGCGATGGGTTGCTGCCAGTGCGGGTCAAAGGAGCATATTGGAAGCTGTCATCCACGGGCGGTAGCGTGAGATTTGGTAGCGTTACGCCTCACCCGGAAAGGTGGGTGTCCCAGATTTAGCGTGTTTTTCATCGGGTGGCACTGAGAGACACAAAGTCCAGTAAAAAAATATCAACTCAACTTATGTGGTTTTTATGAAACATTTTTCTGTAGAACAACCAGAATTCAAAAGAACGCTTATTAGCTGCATTGAAAACTCAGGTCTAATTCCAATTATTGGAGCTGGTTTTACCAAAAGGATGGAGTCATTTAAAGGCAAAGTTCCTGATGGTGAAGAGTTAAGAAAGTTAATGATTAAAAGTATCCGTTCAGAAGCTCTAGCCTCTGCAGATAAGATATCAAAAATAGAGTTAAGAGATCTCAAAGAAATCTCTCGCTACTATATGAAGAATGATTATGTGTCTAAAGAAAAAAGACATGAAGACCTAAGGAAGGTGCGAATAAGCGGGGAAATTCTTCTCAGCTGACTCAGTCATTTCATTTCTTCATGTTTGAGCCGATTTTTTCTCCCGTAAATGCCTCGAATCAGCCTATTTAGACCGTTTCTTCGCCATTTAAGGCGTTATTCCCAGTTTTTAGTGAGATCTCTCCCACTGACGTATCATTTGGTCCGCCCGAAACAGGTTGGCCAGCGTGAATAACAT
>NZ_JAPDBE010000006.1:0-2704 GCF_027705025.1 Aeromonas sp. D3
CCCGATGCAGTACATCGGGGGTTCTGAGTGGAGAAATGCTAGCCGAAAATGTGTAAACCTATTTCAGGACTAGACACTGACGCGACTTGTTGGCACGTCACCAGTCAGACAGGAGAACGGCTTATGCGCGAGTCACTCAAACAGAAAATCAGCCAGGTTTGCCGCCAGAAAATAGCGCAGAAGGGGGAGACGGTCGGGCTCTCTTTTTATGCGTTTTTCGCCAACAGAAATGACGACCCCGACTTGCTGATGGAGGCGGCGACCTGGTGGATCCAGACTCACAGACTCGACCATTTCGAGAAGGCCAGAAAGATCCTCCAGTTGGTCGAGGGGAGCAAGTAGGACAGGGATGAAACAAGCAGGGCTCCAAGAAGGAGCCCTGCCTGCATATGGCGTTGTCACCCCGTCGTTCGGGTGAGTGACACTCAGCTGGCTTGGGCCAATCTGGGGGCCCGGCGGGAGAAGAAGAGGCTGTCCAGCAGCCAGATGACCAGCATGGAAGCGCCCACCAGCGGGAAGGCGATACCGAGCAGGATCAGCAGGGCGATGGCACCGCGCATGGGGGGCAATTTGGCAGGCAGCGGCGGGGCGGCGAGACGCCCCTGCGGGCGGCGGCTCCACCAGATCCAGAGGCCGCTTACCGAGCTCAGCAGCACCATCAGACAGATGACCAGCATGACGAGCTGATGTGGCCAGCCGTAGAGTTTGCCCATGTGCAACATGACGCCGGTTTCCACCGTCTTGGCGACCGGGCCGTAATCCTGCCAGCGCACGTCGGCCAGTACCTTGCCGCTGTACTGATCGATATGCAAGGTGGCATCGTTGCGCGGATCGTCGGCGAACAGGGCTATGGTGTAGACGCCGCTCTCACCGACCGGTGGTGTGATGCTGTAACCCGGGCTGACCTGACGTGCCTGTGCGATCTCCACCACCTGTTGCAGTGGAATGCGGTGGCTGGCCATGACAATGTCATCCTGCTCGCCGCCCTGGTGCATGGCGCTGTGATCATGACGCTTGGCTGCTGGCTGTGAACTCGGCATCGGCATCGTCTCCACCGCCCAGGGCACAGTCTGTTCATGGGAATGGTTGAGGTTGCGGACGAGAGGGGCTGATTTGGGGACTTCGTTCCACATGGCGGCGGGGAAGCGATTCCATAGGTCGGCGAATTGAGCTCCCCAGAATCCGGTCCAGGTCATGCCGCTCAGCAGCAGCAACAGCAGGAAGCCCGCGCCCCAGAATCCGACCACGGCGTGCAGATCGCGCCACCAGAGGCGTCCTCGCTGGTTCAGCCGTGGCCACAGGATACCGCCGACCCCTGGGCCCTTGCGCGGCCACCAGAGATAGAGGCCGCTGACAAGCAGCACTATGCCCCAGCCGGCGGCCAGCTCGATCAGCCGATCCCCTGTGGTGCCGAGCAGCAGATCGGCATGCAGGGCGCGAGCCACCGCCTGCAAGTTCCACTTGTTGTCCATGGTGCCGAGCAGGGTGCCGCTGACAGGATCCATAAACAGGGTGAGCTCATTGCCTTGCTGCGTGACGATAAACTGAGCGCTGGTATCCGGCGCGGCCGGTGGCAGGTATTTGCTCAGGTTGGCGTCCGGCATGGTGGCCCGTGCCTTGGCCCAGAGGGCATCGGCGCCAAGGGGCTTGCCCGGCAGTTGATCGGTGCTCAGGATGTGGGCGGCGGGAGGCACCTTCATCAGCTCGGGATAGAGCAAATTGTCGAGCTGGGGTTTGAACAGATAAACGATCCCTGTCAGTGAGAGCAGGATCAGGAAGGGGGCGACGAAGAGGCCGGCGTAGAAGTGCCAGCGCCAGATCCGCTTGTAATGGCTCGAGGCCCTGTTTTTCATCTCTGATCCTTGCGCTAATGACCAACGTTTCTGCTGGTGGAATGTTTGTGGCGGCGCGGATGATAACAGCAACGTTTTGTTAACTGCAACAGAACATGATGGGCTCGCTCTGGGAGTGATACAGAGCGTCAGCGTGAGGATCGGGGAGTCAAAAGGTGGCGTAGTCGGCGTCAGGGTGCTGGATGTAGCATGGACTTTTTGTAGATAAATCCTTACCTTGTTGCAACATCCGACTGTGCTGGCACAGTGAAAATCCATGGAAGGAGGCGGACGTGACGTTACAAGCACACGGTCATTTCAAGATGCAGCGGCAGGGACAGGTGCTGATCTGTCAGCCGAGTGGTCCCTTCAATCTGATGGGGGCCATGGCCTATGAGTCAGCCTTCAGCCAGCAGTTCGCCCAGTTGCGTGATGCGCCCTGGGGAATCGTCGAGGTAGCAACCGAATTTGAGGCAGCAGGGCCAGAGGTACTGGCCCGTTTTCGTCGCCAGTTCGGCTGGTGCGCCGCCAACGGCTGCGCCTTTCTGGCTGTAGTGCTGGCGGGGAACTTCAAGCAATACCTGGCAGATCAGATATTCCACGACCTGCCGTTTCAGGAGGTTCGCTACTTCGGGCAGACTGACGAGGCGCTTCACTGGCTTAAGCAGCAGCTGGCCGCGAAACCGGCTTAGGTCTGCTTAGCTAAGATTGATAAACCATTTATCCCGCTCGTCGACGCAGTCGGGCTCTCCCATCTCGAATTCGCGGCAGATAAGCGGGCGAACTTCGTAGAAGCGGCACATCGTTGAGAGTGCGATCCAGCGCTGCTTGCTATCCCTTGGTCAACTCAGATTGATAAACCATTTATCCCG
>NZ_JAPDBE010000006.1:2714-75891 GCF_027705025.1 Aeromonas sp. D3
CGGCACATCGTTGAGAGTGCGATCCAGCGCTGCTTGCTATCCCTTGGTCAACTCAGATTGATAAACCATTTATCCCGCTCGTCGACGCAGTCGGGCTCTCCCATCTCGAATTCGCGGCAGATAAGCGGGCGAACTTCGTAGAAGCGGCACATCGTTGAGAGTGCGATCCAGCGCTGCTTGCTATCCCTTGGTCAACTCAGATTGATAAACCATTTATCCCGTTCGTCGACGCAGTCGGGCTCGCCCATCTCGAATTCGCGGCAGATAAGCGGGCGAACTTCGTAGATACGGCACATCATGGTATTGCGATCGAGCGCCGCACACCAACCATCTTCCAGCCGGTGCATCACGGGCACCTGTCCCTCTATCTCGTCCACGTAGCGATCCGGTACGCCGGTATCGGTAAACAGCATGACTTCGAGGCGGCAGCAGCAGGCTTCGCAGTTCTGGCAGCTGACTTCGGCTTGGGGTTCTCTGTTCATCTGTGTTGTCCATGCCATGGGGATGGCACATGTGCGATAAAAAACAGGCGCCTGCAAAGGCGCCCGAGTCGTGGTCAAGATTGAGCCCGGCAGATGAGCTGCCAGGCTGCGTCGTTAACCCAGTTTGCGGGCGCGGTAGGTTCGGCCCTTGATCTTGCCTTCCTGCAACCGCTTGAGGGCGGCGCTCCCTACGCTGCGCTTTACCGCCACGTAGGAGTACTGTTCGGAGATCTGGATCTTGCCTACATCGGCACCGGCAATGCCGCCTTCACCGGTCAGGGCGCCCAGAATGTCACCGGCGCGCACCTTGGTCTTGCGGCCTGCATCGATGGAGAGGGTCACCATCTGCGGCGCAATCGGCTTGATCTCGCGACCAATCTCGGCCAGATCGCCCTGCGGCATGGGGGCCTGCTGGTACTCCTCGATGAGGTTGACGCGCTGGGCCTCGTTCGGCTGGTAGAGGCTCAGGGCCAGACCCTGCTGGCCGGCACGACCGGTACGACCGATGCGGTGCACGTGCACTTCCGGATCATAGGTCAGCTCGTAGTTGATGACGGCGCCCAGCTCCTTGATGTCGAGCCCACGGGCGGCCACGTCGGTGGCCACCAGAATGGTGGCGCTGCCGTTGGCAAAGCGCACCAGCACCTGATCCCGCTCCCGCTGTTCCAGATCGCCGTTCAGTGCCAGCGCCGAGAAGCCCTTGGCGGCCAGATGATCGGCCACGTCGTTGCAGGCCCGCTTGGTGTTGCAGAACACCACGCAGGAGGCCGGTTGATAGTGGCT
Organism: Aeromonas sp. D3; assembly: GCF_027705025.1. Taxonomy (NCBI): domain Bacteria; kingdom Pseudomonadati; phylum Pseudomonadota; class Gammaproteobacteria; order Aeromonadales; family Aeromonadaceae; genus Aeromonas; species Aeromonas sp. D3. The sequence goes on from NZ_JAPDBE010000006.1 coordinate 3,980, forward strand.
CAGCAGCCAGGTGAGGGCGTCGAGGCGCTGACCGGCCGGGACTTCATACAGCTTCTGTTCGATGGCGCTCCCCTCGTGCAGGGACTCCACGCTGACCTCGACCGGATTGCGCTGCACACCGCGGCTCATCTGGGCGATCCCCTCCGGATAGGTGGCGGAGAAGAGCAGGGTCTGGCGCTGCTCGGGTGCATAGCTGATGACCCGGTTGATCTCTTCGCCAAAACCCATGTCCAGCATGCGATCCGCTTCGTCCAGCACCAGCGTTTTGAGGCCGGAGAGTTCGAGAGTGCCCTGCTCCAGGTGTTTGAGAATGCGACCCGGGGTGCCGACGGCGATGTGGGCACCAAAGCTCAGGGTGGCAGACTGGGGGGCAGTCTGGGTACCGCCGCACAGGGTGACCAGCTTGACGTTGGGCAGGGCGCGGGCCAGACGACGTATCTCCTGGGCTACCTGATCCGCCAGCTCGCGGGTCGGACAGAGCACCAGCGCCTGCACTTCGAGGCGGTTGACGTTGAGCTTGGCGAGCAGGCCGAGGGCGAAGGCCGCTGTCTTGCCGCTGCCGGTTTTTGCCTTGGCGATCAGGTCTTTGCCGTCGAGCACCAGGGGCAGGCTCTGGGCCTGGATCGGGGTCATCTGCAGATAACCCAGGCTGGTGAGGTTCTCTTGCAGGGCGGGGGAGAGATTGAGGCTGCTAAATTCGGTGTTGTTCACAAAAGGACTCTATTTCGGAGAATACGGGGTGCGCACAGCGCTAAGGGCGCGCATTGTACCAGAATGCAGCACCGGATGTGGCGGATTTTTGAACGCTGGTTTGACGCTGTTCATCCCATTGGCTGCCAGCCTGACCACCAGCCGGCCGCCAGCAGGGTGAGAGTGCAAAAGCCGGTTTCGATGGCGCCACCGCTCTTGAGGGGCCAGCCTGGCAGCCGGTAGCGGCGCTTGATGGGCCAGAACAGCGGAATACCCGCCGGCGTGAGCCAGTCCCCCAGCAGGTGGCTGAGGTAGCCGATAATGAGCGCATCCTTGATCCCGGCGGGCAGCAGGTCGGGCGCCAGGCTTTGATCCAGCCCCCACACGGCTGCGGCGACCGCCAGCAGGCTGTGAGTGAAGCCGCGATGACCAAACAGTCGCGAGAGCGGTTTCGAGATCCAGGGCAGCCGCTGCCCCAGCACGGACTTGGGGTGGTCGAGATCCGGCAGCAGGGCGCTGGCCAGCGCCGCCGGTATGGTCTGCCACAGGCTGGCATCCGACAGGGCTGGCGTGAGCTGGAGTTTGTGGGCGAGCAGGGTGCAGGTAACGGAAAACAGCAGATGCCCTTGGGCGGTCATGGTGATTACGGCGTGGAGAAATGGCGGCGCATCTTACCAGTGTCGCGGGCCATTGCAGCAAAAAACCGGGGCCGGTGGGCCGGCCCGGTCATTAACTGCGCGGATCTTCCACTCTGGCATCGGCGGGCACCCGTTTTTTCCCTACCACCATGGCACGCAGCAGATCGCTGCGGGTGAGGCGGTCGGTCAGGATCACCACGGCGGCGTGCACTGCTATTATGGCCAGCAGGGTATTGGCGACGACCTCATGGGCCTCTTCCATCCACTCTTCCCCCCAGAATGCATCCCAGCTGGTGAGCCAGCCGGTGGCTATGGTGCCGACCAGTGACAGCAACAGCACCCAGATCATCAGGGCCCCGAGCGGGTTGTGACCCAGATAGTAGGGGTGACGACCCCGGGCCAGCTGGCGCAGGTAGTCACGGACGCGGGTGGGGGTCGGCCACCATTGGCCGAAACGGGCGTAGTAAGGACCCACCAGACCCCACAGCAGCCGGATCAGCAGCAGGGCAGCCAACCCATAGCCGACATACCTGTGGTTCCTGCTGCCCTCTTCCAGTACGAAGAAGTTGAGCAGGCAGAGGATCACGGTCGCCCAGTGAAACCCTCTGATGAGGGGATCCCAGACCTTCACTTCAGACGAGGTTGTCATGGCAAGACTCCGTCAAAGAGGCCGGCGACGGACCGGCCCATGGTTGCGCTACTGGTCGATCTCTTCTTTCACTTTCTTCAGATCGGTCGGGTCGAAGTAGATCTCGACCTTGCGCTTGTCCTTGTCCCAACCGTAGATCTCGTAGCAGTGGGTCTTGGTCACCTTGAACTTCTTGATGTCGTAGCCCATGGCCTTGATCTGCTGCTGGGCCTCGGCTTCGCTCAGCCATTGCGTCTTGTCGGTCTGGGTACACTGGGGGCCGGCCAGTACAGTGGCGCTAAACAGGGGGAGCAGTAACAACAGTGGTGTCAGTTTCATTGCGGGTTCCTTGCGGGTGGGGGATGAACAGCCGCAAGGTTAGGGCGTCAGACTTAAGGAAAAATTAAGCAAAAGGGGATAGGCATGAATATCCCCGGCCGCAAGCCGGGGAGGCGGGATCAGCTCAGCTTGCCCTTGAGCAGCCACTTGTCGAGGGCGTTGGCGAAGCGCTGCTTGTCGGCGGCGTTGAAGGGGGCCGGGCCGCCTGTCTGCACCCCGGCCGAGCGCAGCTCTTCCATGAAATTACGCATGCCGAGACGAGCCTGTATGGTCTCGCGGGTGTAGATCTCGCCACGGGGATTGAGCGCCTCGCCACCGGCATCTATCACCCAGGAAGCGAGGGGAATGTCGCCGGTGATCACCAGATCCCCCGGTATGACTTGCTGGGCAATGACATGATCTGCCACATCGAATCCCTTCTCTACCTGCTGGGTTTTGATAAAGGGAGAGGGGGGCACGCGCAGCCCCTGATTGGCCACCAGGGTGGTGACGACCTGGGCGCGGTGGGCGGCGCGGTAAAGGATCTCCTTGACCGGGAGGGGGCAGGCATCGGCATCAACCCAGATGGGCATGGCATGGTTTCCTGTGTCTGAAACGAGGGTCGTATCTTAGCACGGCTGGTGAGGAGCGGCTGCCCCGGGGCTGAGTCAGGCCGGGCTTTAGTGTAAGCTGGCCCGATGAGACTGAATGAAAAGGACGAGCAGATGGATCGGGTACCCAGTGATGTGATTTATGCCCTGACCCTGGATGGCAAGGGTGGCATGCAGCCACTGGCGGCGGGGAGCGAGATCCCGGGGAAGAGCCCTGGCTGGCTGCATCTGGATTACGGTAATCCGGAGGCGGCCCGCTGGTTGCTGCAAACCCCCTTGCTCAATGATGCGGCCAAGGAATCCCTGCTCGGCCAGAGCAACAGGCCCAAGCTGGTGCGGATGGGAGAGACTGTGCTGCTGATCCTGCGCGGCATCAATCACAACAAGGATCACAGGCCGGAAGAGATGGTGGCGCTGCGTATCTTCATCACACCGGATCTCATCATCAGCAGCCGTCGTCGTCCGCTGCTCTCCGAGCAGGACGTGTTCAACCAGCTGACGCAGGGCGGTGGTGCCGATACCCCGGCCGACTGGCTGGTGGAGGTGTGTGATGCCCTGACCGACAGGGCGGGGGAGTTTGTGGAAGAGCTGCACGATCAGATCCTGGAGCTGGAGGAGCATGTGCTGGCCCGCGACCTGCCCGCCAACGGCCGACTGGCACGGATCCGCAAGCAACTCATCATGATCCGCCGCTACCTCTCCCCCCAGCGGGATCTGGTGGCGCGTCTGGCCAACGAGAAGATCAGCTGGCTGGACGAAGATGACCGCCGCCGCCTGCTCGACATCGCTGACCGTCTGCGCCGCTGGCTCGATGATCTCGATGCCGGCGTGGCCCGCACCGGTGTGCTGGCGGACGAGATCAACAACCTGATGGCGGAGGCGACCAACCGCCGCGCCTACCAGATGTCGGTGATGGCGCTGCTGTTCTTGCCCGCCAGTTTCCTGACCGGTCTGTTTGGCATCAACCTGGGCGGCATTCCGGGGGCCGAGAGCCCGACCGCATTCTGGATCTTCTGCGGATCCTTGGTGGCACTGGCCACCGGGCTGGCGGTCTGGCTCAAACACAGACGCTGGTGGTAAGGAGCAATCATGACAACCTGGCAATCTTTTGGTGTGACCCTGCTGCTGTTGCTGGGCCACACCCTGATCCGCAGCCTCATTCACAAGAGTCTGCTGGCGCTGGCCCATACCCGACAAGTGAGTGAAAACCGGGTGCTCTATGTGGAGCATGTGTTCCACTTTCTGCTTGGCTGCGCCACCCTGCTGATCCTGGCCGGGGTATGGGGGCTCGATTTTTCACGGCTGGTGGTGCTCGCCTCTTCCTTCTTCGCCGTGCTCGGGGTGGCCATGGTGGCCCAGTGGTCGATCCTCTCCAACATCACCGCCAGCATCACCATCTTCTTCGCCTTTCCCTACAAGATTGGCGACCGGATCCGCATCCTCGACAAGGATGACTCCGTCACCGGCGTCATCACCGAGATCGGTCTCTTCTATGTGCGGGTGCGGGATGACAACGGCGATTTGGTCACCTATCCCGCCAACCTGATCCTGCAAAAGCCGGTCAGGCGACTGGAGGGCAAGGTGGCAGATCCCCTGCAGCCAGAATGAAAAAAGGCTCCTCACGGAGCCTTTTTTTGATCATGTGTCTCTATCAGCGTTCGAAGAAGCGATAGAGATGCTCGACCTGGATGGGGCAGTCTGCCACCAGATGAATGTGCTGGCGGGCCTCTTCGACCGATCCGAACGAGAGGGGGCAACCCAGGGTGTCAGTCATCTCGTACAAGCGGCCATCTTGCCCTCTGAACTCCACGATCCAGCCAGGCAGTATGGCATCTTGCAGTATCTCGGCTTCCTTGAAGGCTTGCTGCTGATAGAGCAGGCGAAGTTCATTGACTGTCATGACGTCCTCCTGTGACTCATAGCGCCTCTTCAAGTCTAGTGGCTGAATCTGCCTGATTCATCTGGCCGTGTTCAGACACTCCCAGGCCCAGCGCATGCGGATGAAGGTCTCTGCATCGCCACCCCGGTCCGGATGGTGTTGCAGGGCAAGCTCCCGCCAGCGTCGGCGGATTGTCTCCTGACTGGCATCGGCGGTCAGCTCGAACAGGGCCAGCGCTTCCGCCCTGTGTCCCGCTCCGTCATAAGCGCGCCAGAAGCGGTTGAGCAGAGCCTCCACCTCTTCCCGGTCGGTCTGCCAGAACACCTGCCAGTCGAGGTAGTAGTTGCGCAGAGACTGGCCGAGGGCCACCCTCTGGCGAGTATCTGTTGCCCCGGCAAGGGGCTCTAGCCGTATATCCAGGGCGCTGATCACCAGCCACCACCCTGCGTCATGGAGCTCAGCCTGCAACTGGTAGAGGGCATTCATGATCAGGAAGTTGACCCGAAACAGCTGCAGCTGTTCATCCCCGGCCAGGGTGGGAATGGCTCCTTGCTGGCGCAGGGCGGCCAGCAGTTCGTGCACCTTGTAGCTGGCTGCCGCCTCTTGTAGCAGTGTCAGCAGGGGGGCGAGCAGTGGGTTGTGACAGTGCTCTGTCTCACTCATGAGCTGGCCGTCTCCTTGGGCGGTTGCAGGGCGATCAGCAACTCTCCTGACAGGGGTGTGACCGGACCTGTGACGATGCGGGGCTGCGCCCTGGCATCCAGTATGAACAGCGGTATGGCCCCTGGGTTGGCATCCTGATATTGCACCCAGTCGAAGGTGTCGCTCAGACGAGTCGCCTTGATCTGGCCGCCCCGACTCAGCAGGCCGCTCAAGCGGGCGTAGTTGATATCGGGCCCGAACAGGTTCTGACGGGCGCGGAAGGTGGCACTCTCCCGGTTCGCCTTGCCGTGTTGTTCGCTGGAGCGCAGGGAGTAGACCTTCTCTTCACCGTAGAGGTGGGCGAAGTGCAGCACGCCGAGGGCATTGTTGTGACGGTTGGGGGAGAGCGCCAGCACTGTACTGATGCTGGTGAGCGGCAGATGCAGCTCGGCATGTTCCGACTGGGGGTTGCCGAAATAGCAGGGCAGGTTGCTCATGCGTGCCTGCTTGTAAAATTCCCAAGCAGGATCAGAAAGATAGACTGGGACTCCCTGATCCGCCAGCGCCTTGCCTATGGCTCTGGCCACAGAGTTGGCACCTATGATGAGCCAGGTGTTGGGGGCGCTCTGACGCATCCCGAGCAGGCCCGCCAGCGGCGCCGAGGTGAGGCTCTGCAACACCACAGTGGAGATGATCACCGCAAACACCAGGGGCACCAGCTTGTCCGCATCGGGAATATCGGCCTGATGCAGGCTGATGGCGAAGGAGGCACTGACCGCCGCTGCCACTATGCCCCGCGGCGCTATCCAGCTCAGCAGGGCGCGGGCCTGCCAGGAGAGATCCGAGCCCCAGGTCGAGATCAGGATGCAGAGCGGTCGTGCCACAAACTGCACCACGCACAGCAGTACCAGCACCATGGGGCCGAGCTGCCAGAGCTGGGCCAGATCGAGGCGTGCCGCCAGCAGGATAAACAGGGAGGAGATAAGGATGACGGCGAGATCTTCCTTGAACGCCAGTACCTCTTCCAGATCCAGCCCCTCCTGATTGGCGAGCCAGATGCCGAACACTGTCACCGCCAGCAGGCCGGATTCGTGACTGAGCCAGTTGGAGAGGCTGAAGGTGACCAGCACCAGCGCCAATACCCCGAACTTGTGCAGGCTGACCGGCAGCCAGTCCTTGCGGATCAGCAGTGTGGTGAGCCAGCCGGCTCCAACCCCGATGAAGGAGCCGACCCCCACCGTTTTTGCCAGTGCCAGCAGGGTGTGACTGAGCAGATCGCCCTGACTGCCGAGGCGTACCGCCTCGAACACCAGTACTGCAAACAGAGCACCGATGGGATCTATGACGATCCCCTCCCAGCGCAGTATGCGATCCACCTCCCGGGTGGGACGGATCACGTTGAGCATGGGAGCGACCACAGTGGGGCCGGTCACCACCAGCACGGCGCCGAGCAGCATGGCGACCCGCCAGTCCAGTCCCAGCAGGAAGTAACTGGCGCTGCCGATGACGGCGAAGCTGACCAGCATGCCGGTGGAGCAGAGGTTGCGCACCACCTTGCCGATCCCCTTGAGTTCTGTCAGATGCAGGGTCAGGGCACCCTCGAACAAGATGATGGCTACCGACAGGGAGACCAGCGGGAACAGCAGATCCCCGAGCAGGGCATCCGGATCGAGCAGGCCGCTGACCGGTCCCAGGGTCAGGCCGGTGAGCAGCAGAAACAAAATGGCGGGCACTCGCAGTGACCAGGCGAGCCACTGGGCCAGCACTGAGACCAGGGCGATCCCGGCCAGGGAAAGAGCAGTCATGCAGACCTCGATTCAGGTAATGAGCTTGGAGGAAGTGTAGCGGGGAAGATGGCCAGATTGACACCCGCAGAGGTCGGGAGCAAGTGCCGTGGGGAGCTGCGCGACAGTCGGCGTCATGGTGGGCCGGACAGGGCGTGGCCGCAGAGGAGTGGGGGGCGCTACGCCGCCATTATCCGTCGAATTAGATGGGGCTCTCTTTGTGAAGGTCGGTGACACAGTCAGCCACCGCCAGCACCAGGGCCGAGCGCACCACCTGATCGAGCCGGTTGAGCTGCATCTGGTAGAAGGGCCAGTCCTCCTCGTTGGCAGGGGGATCCTGCGGCATCATGCTGCCCTGGTTCAGGCAATGCAGCCTGTCCAGCAGATCGCGAATGGGCTTGTCGCTGAAGCGGTAATCCTTGGGGTCGCGCACCAGAAAATCGCGGATCTTCAGGTAGGCTTCGAGATCCTGATAGCGCTCCAGAGAGATGAGGCCGAGGGCAAAGATAAGCTTGAGGCGCACCTCCAGCTGGCCGAGGGGGCCGCTCTGGTTGAGCAGGGGTTCGATGGCGTATTTGACGGCATACTCCTCCTGGCGAAAGGCTCGCCGCATCAGGGAGTCGACCGCCTCTTCCAGGATGGTCACGACTTCGAGAAAGAAGCCGCGGGGGCCATCCTGCTCGTTCAGTCGCTCCAGTACTTCATCTTCCTGGTGTGTGGTCATAGGTGCATTGGGTCCAGCTGACAGGGAGAGAGAGTGCCTCTCTCCCGGTTTTTATCATATGGGGCAAATTTCCATGCCATTCAACCGGTTGAGGCGGCTGTCCGGCGATGAGCATGCCCCATCAGGGTCACTTCAAGCTGTCGTAACGGGCAACGATGGCACTGACTATGTCGCTGTCGGCGGCAAGGCCGGTCACCCGGGCCAGGGCCTGGGCCGGCCCAAGTTCCGCCAGCAGGGCCTGCAGCTCCATCGCCTGGGGATCATCGGCGTTGTGATAGTGCAGCGCCGCTGCGATTCCCTCTTGCAGATGGTCGCTCGGCAGGGCGTACTCCAGGGTGCCGAGCAGCGGCTTCACCAGCCGATCCCCCGCCGCCAGTTTGCGCAGCGGCTGACGGCCGACCCGGTCAATTTCGTCCACCAGATAGGGATTGGCGAAGCGGGCCAGGATCTTCTCTATGTAGGCGGCGTGCAGACGCGGGTCGAAGCCGTAGCGTTTCACCAGCACGGCTCCGCTCTCCTCCATGGCGCGGCGCACCTTGCTGCGGATAACCGGATCCTCGATCGCCTCACGAATGGTGCGGTAGCCCCGCAACTTGCCGAGGTAAGCGGTGACGATATGGCCAGTGTTGAGGGTGAACAGCTTGCGTTCGACGAAGGCCATCAGGTTGTCGGTGGGCTCCATGCCCGCCACCTGGGGCAGTTCGCCCTTGAACTGGGTCTGGTCGACGACCCACTCGCTGAAGCTCTCCACCGTCACTTCCAGCGGATCGTCGTTGGCCGCGGCAGGCGGCACTATGCGATCCACCGCCGAGTCGACGAAGCCGACGCAGGATTCGAGCGTGGCATGATACGCGACCGGCAGGTACTTGAGTACCTCCTGCTTGAGGTGGCTGGTGCCGCGCACCATGTTCTCGCAGGCGATGACGTTGAGCGGGCTCAGGTTGCCGGCATCGAAACGGGCCTGCAGCCCCTTGGCCAGGGTGCTGGCAATCTTGTCCAGAATGTTGGGGCCGACCGCCGTGGTGACCAGATCGGCGGTGATGATACGGGCGATTACCTCGTGTCCGGCGGAGCTGACCGCCGCCACGTTGCGTACCACGTCCAGCTTCTGATCCGCCCCCACCACGTGCACCTTGTACTCCTGACGGTGGTTGAGCTGATCGATCAGGGTCTCGTTGACGTCGGCGAAGGTGACCTGATGGCTGGCGTCGGCCAGCAGTTTTCCGATGAAGCCACGACCGATATTACCGGCACCAAAATGCAATGTTTTCATGATATTAACCTCTACAACCAAAGACGATGAAGGATGATTACGCAGCCTGTTCGGCACCCAGCAGATCCAGAAACTCCTGGGGATCCGTGGTGCTGGCCAGCCGGTCGATGAGACCGGGTTCATCCAGTGCATTGGTCAGGCGGGTTATTACCTGCATGTGTTCGTCGTTGCGGGCGGCGATGCCGATCACCAGTCGTGCCACCTCATCCGCCGCCTCGCCAAAGGCGACGCCGGCCGGATACTGGCAGATGACGATGCCGGTACGCTTCACAAACTCCTTGGCGGCTATGGTGCCGTGGGGCACGGCGATGGACTCGCCGAGGTAGGTGGAGACCAGTTGCTCCCGCTCCAGCATGGCGTTGACGTAATCAGGTGCCACATAGCCCCGTTCCGCCAGCAGTCTGCCAGCGGTCAGGATGGCGGCCTCCTTGTTGTCGGCCTTGAGCCCCAGATGCACGTCGTGACGACTCAGGGTGAACACTTCAGCCGCTTGAAGTTCGTAGTTGTCGTCGTTGGCCGCGACCAGCAGTTGCGGGTTGGCGACGTCATCGTTGGCCGCCAGCGTCAGGTTCTGCACCAGCTCCTGATAGAGGCCGTTGTCGAGGAAGTTGGTCAGGGAGATATGGTGAGCGTTCGGCGCATGACGACGGGCCCGTTCGGTCAGATCCTTGTGGGTGATGACCCAATCCACCTGATCGTTGAGCTGATCGATGGCGCGGTTGGTGACGCTGATGTCGAGCCCTGCAGCCTGCACCCGTTTGCGCAGCATGCCGGCACCCATGGCGCTGGATCCCATGCCCGCATCGCAGGCGACCACGATATTGCGCACCGCCATCAGCTCACCACCCGGCTTCTTGGCCGCCGCGGTTTCGGGCTTGCCGCCCTTCATGGCCTTCATCTTGCGGGTGGCTTCACCCAGGGCATCGGCCTCGTCGGCTTCCGGCTGCTGAGCGCGAACGAACACGGCGGCGACCAGGAAGGAGACCAGGGTCGAGCTGATGATGGAGAGGGCAACCCCGATCAGGGAGGCTTTCGGCGTCATCAAGAGCACGGCGAAGATGGAACCCGGTGAGGCAGGGGAGACCAGACCAGCGTTGAACAGAGTCAGGGTGAAGACCCCTGTCATGCCACCGGCGATCACCGCCAGAATGAGGCGCGGGTTCATCAGCACATACGGGAAGTAGATCTCGTGGATGCCGCCGAAGAAGTGAATGATGGAGGCGCCAGCCGCGGACTGCTTGGCGGCGCCACGGCCGAATACCATGTAGGCCAGCAGCACGCCCATGCCCGGGCCCGGGTTCGCTTCGATCAGGAAGAAGATGGATCGGCCCTGTTCGGTCGCCTGCTGGATCCCCAGCGGCGAGAAGATGCCGTGGTTGATGGCGTTGTTGAGGAACAGGATCTTGGCCGGTTCAACGAAGATGGAGGTGAGCGGCAACATGTGGTTTTCCACCAGGAAGCCGACGCCACCCGCCAGTACGCCGGAGAGCACTTTGACGAAGGGACCGATCACGAAGAAGGCGAGGATAGCCAGCAACATGCCGATGAGACCGGCGGAGAAGTTGTTGACCAGCATCTCGAAGCCGCTCTTGACGCGCCCTTCCATCACTTTGTCGAAGCGCTTGATGGCCCAGCCACCCAGCGGACCGACCATCATGGCACCCATGAACATGGGAATGTCGGTACCGACGATCACGCCCATGGTGGTGATGGCACCGACCACGCCGCCCCGTTCACCGCCCATCAGCTTGCCGCCTGTATAGCCAATCAGCAGCGGCAGCAGATAGGTGATCATGGGGCCGACCAGCTTGGCCAAGGTTTCGCTTGGCAGCCAGCCGGTGGGAATGAAGAGAGCGGTAATAAAGCCCCAGGCGATGAAAGCGCCTATGTTGGGCATGACCATATTGGACAGGAAGCGTCCAAAATTCTGTATCTTGACTTTGGTATCCGGTGATAACATGTCGGGACCCCGTTTTAAGCCTGTTTGATTAAAAGTGGTAGTCGGGATGACGGGTTTTGCCGAACCCCCATCCCAGTCGTCTAAGCAACTTCAATCTACCAGCTTGTGATCAAATTAGGCTGAAAACGGGGTGTCTTGTGACGTACCTCTCAAATACCCAGCCATACCCCCTCCCTAAGTAGTGACCCTGATCACATTCAGGCTCTGTAGTTTGGCTACATTTCGATCTTTCTTGCCGCCATCACCTATTTAGTGTGATTTGAGTCACCTTTTGTGGTTTGCGCAAACCCGTTGTCAATGTGATGGTTGTCACGAATACTTAATTTGTATTCAAACGGGTCAGTGTGTGAGATGCAAAATCCGAGAGGGATAACGATGGATAGATAGTATTTGCTCATTAATCGCCAATGAATCAGTAGGTTTGTAACCCACTTTCAGTTTTTCACGATTGGCATTCAACCGCACAAGCGGCGCATTACCCCCTCCAGTGGTCCTCTGGCGAAGCGCAGGCTCCACAGATTGGCGAACAACAGAGCCGTCAGGGCAAAGAGGGTGGCGGCCAGTACCACTTCGGGCAGATCTTGCCCCTGCAGCCAGCCCAGCCCCTCCAGCACGCCCATGCCGAGCATGATATGGGCGATATAGAGTGTCAGCGTCTGCCGTCCGACCGGCAGCCAGACTCGCCACCAGCGAGCATGGGGCAGGGCGCGGCCAAGCCAGAGGCAGAGCGCGATCAGGGTGCTGGCCGCCCCCATGCCAAACAGCAGGTAGAGCGGGGCAGGAGGAATGGGCCCGGTCGCGAGCAGGGGGGCCAGTTCGGGCTGGGGGAACAGTGTCAGCAGCCATAGCGACAGCCCCCTGGCCAGCACCATGGCCCCCACACCGCCGGCCAGCAGCCATCTTTGTACGCTCGCGTTCGCGAGGGCCTGACGACTCAGCCAGAGGCCGTAGAGCAGAAAGCCCAGCCAGGGCACCACAGGGTGCCAGCCATTGAACAGCAGATTGCGGACGAAGCCGTTCAGGGTCCAGAACTCGGGGTAGCTGAAGCTGTGCCACTGCCAGCCCTGATCGTAATTGAAGTGAAACAGCAGGATGACGAAGCACGCTGCCAGCAGGGGGATCAGGGAGAGCAGCCAGAGGGAGGGTAACCGCAGGCAGCAAGCCCCCAGCAGGAAGTAAACGGCGTAGTAATGGATGATGTCGGCTGGAAACACCAGATAGTTGAGCAGTCCCAGGATCAGCAGAAACAGGGCCCGCTTGGCGGTGTGCTGCATGGCAGTCGGCCAGCTCAGCTTGCGGCTCGAGAGACCGATACCTATGCCGGCCAGCACCACGAAGCTGGCGGCAGAACGACCCTCCAGCGCATCCAGCATGGCTTTGAGCCAGTCAGGTCCGCCTGTCAGTACACCCATGGCGATGCGAAAGTTCACCAGCACCATGCCGAGCAGGGCCATGGCGCGGGCCAGATCCAGCCCCTCCAGTCTATTGGATGACGATGTCATGAGCGGTTTGCCTCGCAGGAGAAGAATCCATGGCTCAGTTGGCCGGCCCCAGCAGCAGGTCCAGCAGCTGGGGCAGTCGTTGCGCCGCTGAGGGCTGACCCGGATGGAGGACAAGTGCATCGCGCAGTGCCTGTCCTTCCAGCCCGTCCAGCAGCAGTTGGGCGGTGAGATCGGGGTCCAGTCTTGCCTCCAGACATCCCTCCTGCTGTCCCCGCCGTACCGTATTGGCAAGGGCATCGCACAGCTGGCGCTGGTTGCTGGCGAAGGTGGCGGCCATCTCGGGGTGGCGGGTCAGCTCGGCCAGGATTTCGGTGCCGAGCAGCAGATTCTCCGGCGTCTGCGACCAGGCGAGATAGCCAGCGGCGAAGCGGGCCAGTGCCGCGCGGGCGGAGCCCTGAGCCAGCTCATCCAGCAGAGGCTGCAACTCGGCGGCTTCCAGCGAGGCGATCAGCGCGATCAGCTCCTCTTTGCGGGCGAAGTGGTTATAGAGGTTGCCCAGACTCACCCCAGCGGCGGCGGCTATGTCGCGCATCCCTGTCTGGTGGAAGCCCCGCTCGATGAAGCAGCCGAGAGCTGCCTGGATGATCAGCTCCCGCCGCTGCTCCAGGCGGTTGTGATTGATGGACATGGTCGGCTTCCTCTCTGCTGGTCGATATTTCGTGAGCGAACGTTCGTTCATTTGTGATGTTCACCTTATCTCCGGTGTGAAAAAGAAGCAAGCCACAGTTAGCCAAGAGGAGGCATCGCCTTGGTCGGCATACTCCGGGGCAAGCCCCCAAAGCCGGTCAGCGCCAAGACAGGTAGAAGGTCATTGCACTCCTGGCCATCTCCTCGTCGGGCCACCCGCTCCTCAGAGCGTTCGTCTGTTGGCTCAAGGGGGCTGAGGGTGAGGGCATCGTCTTCCTGCCGGCCATAAACAAGGGGTATAAAAAAGCCCGCAGGGTTGCGGGCTTTTGCATCGAGCTGTAGAGGCTTGGCTTATTCCGCCTTGGGGGCGGCCTCGGCTGGTGTCTCAGTGCTTTCGGCTACCGTGTTCTCGGTTACGGCACTGTCGGCCACCGGGGCTTCCGGTGCCGGGCCTGGTACCAGCTCCACTGCCGGTTTGGCGATGAGGGAGCGAGTCTCTTCCACCGCTTCACTCAGCTTGACCTCGATAACCTGACCCAGTTCATAGACCACTTCGGTCTTGTCCAGGTAGACACGGCCGTTGTCCCAGTTGCACTCCAGTCGATCCTTGTTGTCCAGGATGTGACGGGCTGGCATGAAGACAACGGCGCCGTTTTCGCGCAGGCGCAGCTTGAGACCGGCGCGCATCACGTCGATGATCTCGGCGTTGAACACCTGATCGGTGCCGGCGGCAGCCTTGAGGTAACGGACATAGAGCCAGTCGCCGATGTCGCGTTCCACCATGCGGTGCAGACGACGACAGGCGGTCAGGTGCTCGGTGAGCTCAGTACTTGGGCGCTCACCCGGTGTCTTGCCGGCGATGACGGCCTTGAGCAGACGATGGTTGACCATGTCGCCATATTTGCGGATCGGGGAGGTCCAGGTCGCGTAGGCATCCAGCCCCAGGCCGTAGTGGGCACCCGGTTCGGAGGACATCAGCGCATAGCTCTGGAAGCGGCGGATCTTGCCATCCAGCCAGCGGGTGTCCAGGTTGTCTATCCAGCGGCGCAGGGCGCAGAAGCCGGTCAGGCTGGCGATCTCGTCGCGCTCGAACGGGGCCTCGGCGCTTTTCAGCAGATCGATGGCGCCGTCGAGGGACTCTTCATCGAACCCTGTGTGGACGTTGAAGATGCCGTAGCCGACGCTCTTGCCCAGCACGCGACCGGCGCAGATGTTGGCGGCGATCATCGACTCTTCGATCATGCGGTTGGCGATGCGGCGCGGTTCCACGTGAATGGCCAGCACGGCGCCGTTTTCACCCAGCTCGAAGTCGTAGTCGGGTCTGTCCGGGAACACCAGCGCATGCTCGGTACGCCACTTGATCCGCGCCTCCGTCATGGCCTTCATCAGTGGCAGCTGGGCCATCACGCCGGCGTCGATCTCAAGGGGTTTACCCTGTTCGGCCCAGTCGGAGACCTCGTCATAGTTGAGACGGGCATGGGAGATGATGCGGGCGGCGAAGAACTCGGTCTCCTCCAGCAGCAGGCCATCTTCGGCGATCAACAGGCGGGCGCAGAGCGTGTTGCGCTCCTCGCCCTCTTTCAGGGAGCAGAGCTCGTCCGAGAGGGTGCGCGGTATCATGGGCACGTTGCGACCCGGCATGTAGACGGTGAAGGCGCGCTGGGCGGCTTCCTTGTCCAGCTCGCTGCCTTCGGCCACATAGGCGGTCGGGTCGGCGATGGCGACCAGCAGCTCCCAGCCGTTGTCCAGTTTGCGGATGGCCAGGGCGTCATCCATGTCCTTGGTCTTGGCGCCGTCAATGGTGAAGAAGGGGGTCGCGGTCAGATCGGTGCGTGGCAGCTCCTCTTCCTCGATCACCTTCCACTCCGGCAGATCAGCCGGTTCTATCTGGGCCAGGTTGTGGCGAGCCAGTACTACCCACCAGGGCACATTGTGGTCTTCCTGATCGGCGATCTTTTCGATGATCTCGGCAGAGAAGTTGCCATCACTCAGGGCGTGGCGCTTGAGGGTCGCAACCACCCAGTCCCCTTCCTTGAAGGACTTCTCATCCAGACCCTTCTTGGCGCGGGCCTTGATGGCATCCTTGATCAGCGGATGGTCCGGCACCACGTTGAGGCGGTCACGGAACATTTTGACGCGACCGACGAAACGGGTCACTGCCTGCTCCAGCAGGGCATCCGGTTCGGCCACTTCCTTCTCTTTTTCGGTACGGATCAGGGCGCTCACCCGGTCACCGTGCATCACCTTTTTCATGTAGGGGGGCGGCACGAAATAGCTGGTCTTCTCATCGACTTCCAGAAAGCCGAAGCCCCGGTCCGAGGCGCGGATAACACCCTCTTTCTTGGGGATGTTTTCGCGGATTTGTTGCTTGAGCTGGGCCAGCAGCGGATTGTCTTGGAACATAAGTGAGGAACCTGAGTGGAGACCTGATGAAGAAACGCCCAGCACTATACGATTTTACCCCCTCAAAGCCAAGGTGAATGGCCCCGTCAACCGGGTTGCAGTGCGCGGCGCCCCTCGCTGATCAGACGCTGGGAGATCTGTTTGTGCAACCCGCGCTCCAGTACCCAGCGGTGCCAGTAGAGGCGCTCGATGAGGTGATGTGACAGGCTGAGATCGAGCAGTCTCCCCTGTGCCAGCTGCTGGCGGATCTGCAGTTCCGGGATGAGGCAGTAGGCGAGTCCCTGCTCGGCCATGGCGACGAAGGCTTCTGACGAGCGCACCGTGTGGCAGGGATAGCCGCCGGGTTCCAGCCCGAAGTGGCGCGCCATGAAGCTCACATGCATGTCGTCGCGCTGATCGAAAGCCACCGCCGGTGCCTTTGCCAGCGCTGCCGGGGTGAGCCCGGCGGGAAAGTGACGGGCGACGAAGGCGGGGCTGGCGGTGAGCAGGTAGCGCATCTCGCCGAGCTCGTCCACGCAGCAGCCCGCCAGTGGCTGGCCGTGCAGGCTGACGGCACCGAAGGCCTGACCCTCGCGTACCCGATCCAGGGTGCGGCATTCGTCATCCACCAGCAGGTTCAGCTCTATGGGGTGCTGCTCCAGCAGAGGTGCGAGGGCTGGCAGGAACCATGTTGCCAGGCTGTCGGCGTTGACCGCTATGCTGACCCGGATCGGGGCCTGCGGTTCGTCGGGCGCGATCTCGCCGGCCAGCTCCAGTTCCAGTTGGCGCACCTGGCGGTAGTGGGCCAGCAGCTTTTGGCCAAGAGGGGTCGCCTGTAGTGGCTGGCTGCGAATGAGCAGCGGCTCGGCAAACTGCTGTTCCAGCTGCTTGATGCGCTGTGAGATGGCGGACTGGGTGATGTGCAGGCGCTGGGCGGCGCGCTCGAAGTTCTGCTCCTGCATCACGGCATCCAGCGCCAGCAGCAGCTTGTAGTCCAACGCCTTCATCAGCATTCCTTATCAGAGAGGGTATTGAGAAGAGATGCTACTGGAGTGACGGCAGGACAACAACGAAACTCTGACCGGATCGCCGAGAGGCACGGCTGGTGTGGTGTGCAGGGTGAAAGCGGGTTTGTCACTGCGAGATGTGACAGTGGTGGTCAAAAGGTATTCAGGAGATACTCTTTTGCGTCCGTTTTTGCATGGGGTGGAAACGGGCCATAGCGAGAACTTTTAATCCCGGGCCTTATCCCGGGATTTTTTTATGTGGCGTTTACTCGGTGACCAGTTCCCTGGCATCGGCATACTCGCCCTGCATGGGGTGGCCGACGGCACGGGCGAAACGTTCATCCAGATGAAAGCGGATTCCGACCCCGCGCACGGCGCCCAGATCCACGGCCTGACGGTGACCGAGTCGCTCTATGGGCAGGCCGAGACGGCGGAAGATGCGCTCCACCGGCAGGCTGACCACGGCGACCAGTTCCCGGATCCCCTTCGCCCTGGCGAAGGCATAAACCTCGCGGAAGATGACGCAGGTCAGCTCGCTCACCCCGTTGCCCATGCGCGGCGCCCGGTTGGCGTCGATGGCGAGGCGAGTCAGTTCCCACACATCGCTGCTGCGTGGTGCCATCTCCCCGGCGAGAGCGGTGGGGAATATGCTGGGCAGCATGTAATCTTGGGCGCAACTGAGCAGACGGATGCAGCCGCACAGGCCTTCTTCGTCCTCGATCAGCACCCAATGGGTGTCCGGGGTGTCGAAGCTGTCCTGCTCCAGACCACGGTGAGACTCCACATCCCAGCCGAGACGATCGGAGAAGACGCGATTACGGAAGCGATAAAGCTCGTTTTCTACCTCCCATCTGGGGTGTTCTTTTAATTTTCCTTTGAAAACAAGCATTCAGATGTCTCCATTTCAGTGTTCGGCGCTATAATCGAGGCCCTGGCCAGGGGGGCTAGCATATGAAACAAGACCAACTGCTTGAGTACCTCGAACATTTCACTTCGGTAACAGACGGGGATCGTTTGGCCGAGTTGATCGGTCGATTCACGCTCGGTATGGGCTATGACTACTACCGGTTCGCACTGATCATTCCCATGTCGATGCAAAGGCCCAAGGTGGTGCTGTTCAATCAGTGCCCTGACTCCTGGGTGCAGGCCTATACGGCCAACCATATGCTGGCCTGTGATCCCATCATCCAACTGGCCCGCAAGCAGACCTTGCCCATTTATTGGAACCGACTGGATGAACGGGCGCGTTTTCTGCAAGAGGGCAGTCTGGATGTGATGGGGTTGGCGGCGGAGTTCGGGCTGCGAAACGGTATTTCGTTTCCGCTGCACGGTGCGGCGGGGGAAAACGGCATACTGTCGTTCATCACTGCCGAGCGGGCGTCAAGCGATCTGCTGCTGGAGTCCTCGCCCATCCTCTCCTGGATGTCCAACTACATCTTCGAGGCGGCGATCCGGATTGTGCGGGTCAGTCTGCGGGAAGATGACCCTCAGGAGGCCCTGACTGACCGTGAGACCGAATGCCTGTTCTGGGCCAGCGAAGGGAAAACGTCGGGTGAAATTGCCTGCATCCTGGGGATCACGGAACGTACCGTGAACTACCACCTCAATCAGGTCACCCGTAAAACGGGGTCGATGAATCGCTACCAGGCCATCGCCAAGGGGGTGAGCAGTGGCATTTTGCTGCCCAATCTGGAGCAGGTCGTTGTCACCAACTTCCCCAAGCTGATGCAATAAAACCCAATGATTCTCGGGGCAGAGCGACAGGCTCACAATTGTCAGATCATGCAATTGACAGTTGGTGCCGGATGGAATTCATCCCTGCCCTCAGGATCCCGCTTGATTAGAGAAATGAATCACTCAGCAGATTAATGAATTTCTCTGAACACCCCACCGCCCTTTATAGTGCCGTCCACTCACTCTTCTGGACGGTTTATCCATGTTCGCGACCACTCTGCAAGGCTTCACCCTTGGCCTTGCCATGATTATTCCCATTGGTGCCCAGAACGCTTTCGTGCTGAGCCGGGGCATACATCGCAATCACCATCTGCTGGCTGCGACGCTCTGCTGTCTGTGTGATCTCATCCTGATCGGGATTGGGGTATTCGGCGGGGCCAACCTGCTGGCAGCCAGTCCCATCGGGCTGGCACTGCTGACCTGGGGTGGTGTGCTGTTTCTTTGCTGGTTCGGCATGCGCTCCCTGCGCAGTGCCTGGCAAGGGCAGGGGGCTGCGCTGGCGGATTCACCCCGGCTGATGGGGGTCAAGAGCGTGCTGGCCATGACGCTCGGGGTGACCCTGCTCAATCCTCACGTCTATCTGGATACCCTGATGCTGCTCGGCTCCTTTGGCAGCCAGTTTGCCGAACCGTTGCGCCCGGCCTTTGCGGCAGGGGCCATGCTGGCTTCCCTGGTCTGGTTCTACAGTCTCGCCTTTGGTGCGGCCGCGCTCTCGCCCTGGCTTGCACGGGGCCGGGTGCAGCAAGCTATTGATATTATTGTTGGTTTAATCATGTTGGGACTGGCATTGCAACTGGCGAGCGGGGCCTTGCTGGCCTCATAAGGCTATTTTTGTGCCACACCTCATAAAAATTAATCCCGGCTTCATGCCATGACATATTCGTCTGTTAAATTCCCGTCGCTGGTAAAGCGACACTCATAATAAAAGGGAAAAAACAGTGAATAAAACCATGAAGCTGGGTGCTATTGCAGCCATAGTGCTGTTGTCTGCCTGTAGCAATGAAAACGACAGCAAGACGCAACCGGGCGCTGTGGCCCTGCGTCTGATCCAGACCTCCGATATCCACTCCAACGTGCTGGGATACGATTACTACCAGAACAAGGAAGATCGCAAGTTTGGTCTCTCCCGTACCGCCTTGCTGATCCGTGCGGCGCGCTCGGAAAACCCCAACAACCTGCTGCTCGACAACGGTGACCTGCTTCAGGGCACGCCGCTGGCGGATTACATCTTCGAGCAATCGGGCGCCGGTTACCTCGACAAGCAGGCCCACCCCGTGTTCAAGGCCATGAACGAGCTGGGTTATGACGCCGGAAACCTGGGCAACCACGAATTCAACTACGGGCTGGATTACCTCACCAAGACACTGCAGGGTGCCAAGTTCCCCTATGTGAACGCCAACGTGTTCGAGGCGGGCGCCTTCAAGCGCGATGCCAAGGGGCAGATCGACTGGAGTGGCAACAAGTTCACCCCTTACCTGCTGCTGGAGCGCAAGGTGAAGGATGACAAGGGGCAGGAGCAGACCGTCAAGGTGGGCATATTGGGGCTGACCCCGCCACAGGTGCTGCAGTGGGACAAGCGTCATCTGGAAGGCAAGGTGGTGGTGGCCGACATGGTCGAGACCGCCAACCACTATGTGCCCGAGTTGCGTGCCAAGGGCGCCGACATAGTGGTCGTGGTCGCCCACACCGGCATCAACGCCAGCAGCTACGAAGCCATGATGGAGAACTCCGCCTGGCACCTGGCCAAGGTAAAAGGGGTGGATGCCCTCATGCTGGGGCATGCCCACAAGAACTTCCCCGGTGATTTCCCGGATCTGCCGGAGGTGGACAACCAGGCCGGCACTCTGAGCGGCGTGCCGACCGTGATGCCAGGCTATTGGGGCAACCATCTGGGCATCATAGACCTCACCCTGGAGCAGGTTGAGGGCAAGTGGCAGGTGAAGCAAAGCCAGGCCAGCCTGCGCAAGATCGATTCCAGCGAAGGCAGCGCCGTGGATCAGCGGGTCGTCGATCTGGTGCAGGCGGATCACGATGCCACCAACCAGTGGCTGGATGAACCGCTCGGCAAGATCACCTCCTCCATCCACAGCTTCTTCGCTCTGGTACAGGATGATCCCTCGGTGCAACTGGTGAGCGATGCCCAGCGCCGCCACGCCGAACAGCTGCAACAAGACGGTCTGCTCAAGAAGTCCTACCCCATTTTGTCGGTGGCGGCTCCCTTCCGTGGCGGTCGCAACGGCATCAATGACTTCACCTATGTGGCTCAGGGCGACATCTCCCTGCGCAACGTCTCCGACCTCTATATTTATCCGAACACCTTGCAGGTGGTCGAAGTGAACGGGGCCACAGTCAAGGAGTGGCTGGAGATGAGCGCCGGCCAGTTCAACCAGATCGACACCGGCAAGACAGAGGTGCAGTGGCTGGTGAACGAGACGTTCCCCACCTACAACTTCGATGTGATCGATGGCGTGAACTATGAAGTGGATATCACCCAGCCGGCCCGTTACAACAAGGAAGGGGACAAGGTCAGCAATGGCCAGCGCATCAGTGCACTCACCTTCAACGGTCAGCCCATTGACCCGGTCCAGAAGTTCTACGTGGTGACCAACAACTACCGCGCCAGCGGTGGCGGCCACTTCCCGGGCATAGACGGCAGCAACATAGTCCACGAAGATCCCTTCGAGACGCGGGAGATCATTGCCCAGTACCTGAAGGCCCAGTCTGCCGACAACCCCGGTGGTTTCAGCCCGGCGGCCAACAACAACTGGCACATGAAGGCCCTGCCCGCCAACGTGGACGTGCGGCTCTACTCTTCTCCCCGCGAGGAGGCCAAACAACTGGCCGGCGCGGATCTGGAGTACAAGTCCACCCTGCCGATGGACGATGCCAAGCATCCGGGCTACGCCATCTTCCGCCTGATCCGTCAGTAACCCTGGCTGGAAAACACGATAAAAAAAGCCCTCGCAGTGCGAGGGCTTTTTCGTGGGCGTTTGGTGGTTGGTACTTAGTTCACCACGGCCACGTTGATGCTGCCGTTGCCCTGGGTCATGCGTACCCGGGCGCCAGGTACGAAGGTGGGGCTGGCTTTTTGCACCACCACGATGGATTCGCCGTTCTCTTTCTTGATCTCGAGCTCGACGCCGTCAACCTGATTGAGCTTGTCGCCGGCAGCTTTACCGGCTGCGGCACCTGCGATGGCACCCCCTGCGGCGGCGATATCGCTGCCCCGGCCACCACCAATGGTGCTGCCGAGCAGGCCACCGACCACGGCGCCGCCTATGGTGCCGACCAGAGAGTTCTCATCGGCCTGGATCTTGACCGGGCGGGTAGAGAGTATGGTGCCGTAGCTCACTGTCTGGACCTGCTTGGCACGATCCTTGGTGTAGACATCGCCGGAGTAGACATCGCTGTTGGCACAGCCGCTGAGGGTGGTGGCAGTGGTGGCGGCCAACAAGGCGATAAGGGTCATACGTTTCAACATGATGGGCCTCCTAGGCAAGCATCTAATCTGGTTAATTCGGTCAGTGAGTGCAACTTTACGCCAACCGGATTGAGCATGAAACCAGCAAAGTGTAACCAATTATGAGGCTTACTGGCGGGAGGCGACGCCTGCAGCGGGATTAGCCGAGGCTTTTTTCAAGCAGCAGGCGATCTTCACCCGGGCCGAAATAGTCGCGCTCCTCGGCAACTTGCTGATAACCGAGTCGAAAGTAGAGGCGTTTGGCCGGATTGGCCGGATCCACCGTCAGTCTGACCCGTTCGACCAGCACCTGGGCCAGTGCCTGCTCCAGCTGCAGCATCATGCGCTCGGCAAGACCGAAACCGCGTGCCTCGGGCAACACAGCCAGGGAAAGCAGCCAGCCTTGCGACCGATCCTGTCCCAATCCACCCAGGGCATAGCCAAGCAGCTTGTCATCCAGTTCGGCCACCAGCAGCAGCTCGGGCCACAGGTCCATGGCCTGGCGAAAGAAGAAGCCTGGATAGACATCCTCCCCGAAGACGTTGACGTCTATCTGCCAGATGGCGTGCATGTCGGCGTGGGTGGCCACTCTCAAAACGGGGGGCTGATGCATCCGGGCTCCTGTCATTGCGTGCGTGCTGCCGTGCGGCAGTCAAAGGAGTCACAGGTTAGTGGGCCACCCTGGCTGATGCAAGCGTACCTGATGATGTCGGGCGCGAGTGATCGAAGGTCTGTGTCAGGGCGGCAGGGGCCGGCTGTTGGGCAATCTTGGGGCCTTGCGGCGGCTGTCCAGCAGATGGCACAGGGCAAGCCAGGGGTGACGCCACAGCATGCGCGGGCCGCTCCATTTCATGATCTGCTGGATCTGCTTGCGCATGGCGGGGGCATAGCAGTGGATGTGGCAGTTGGCGCAGGTCGGTTTGTGGCCGTGACCATAACGGCAGCGCCGCAGTCGCTGGTGGGCGAAGGCTTGCAACTGCTGGCAGTGCCGACAGGCGGGATCCTGATGGTGGTGGTGGCAGTAGAGGCGGATCATGGCGCTGACCGTTTGCTGCTCCCGCTTGAGCCTGGGGTGCTCGGATGCCTTGCTGGCACGAGTGCTGTGCATTGAGTCGGGATCATGGGGTTTCATGGCGGTCATTGTCCTGACCTGAGGGGACTGGGTGTTGATACAGGTCAAGACGGGAGGCAAAAAACAGGGCCCGCAGGCCCTGTGTCATCAGATGAGGCTGGTTGCTTGTTCCAGCCAGAGGAGATCCTCGCCCTCCAGCAGGGGGCTCAGGCGGCGGAACACCTCGACATGGTATTCGTTGATCCAGCGGAACTCGGCCGGGCTCAGCAGGCTGCGATCGATGAGGCGGGTATCGAACGGCACATAAGTCAGGCGCTCGAAGCCCAGCATCGCCAGTTCGCCCATCTGTTCCTGTTCGGTCACGACCACCAGGTTTTCGCAGCGGATGCCGAACGCATCTTCCCGGTAGTAACCTGGCTCGTTGGAGAGCACCATGCCCGGTTGCAGCGCCACCAGGCTCCCCTTGGGCGCGATGCGCTGGGGGCCTTCGTGCACGCTCAGGAAGTGACCGACACCATGGCCTGTGCCGTGGTCATAGTTGTAACCCGCCTGCCACAGCGGCATGCGGGCCAGCACGTCGAGCTGGATGCCGGCGGTACCGCGCGGGAAGCGTGCCTGATCCAGCGCGATATGGCCCTGCAGCACCCGGGTAAACATGGCCTTGTGCTCGTCAGTCACCTCACCCACCTTGACGGTGCGGGTGATGTCAGTGGTGCCGTCCAGATACTGGGCACCGGAATCCACCAGATAGATGCTGTCCTGACCGAAGGGGCGCGGTGTGCCGTTGGTGTGACGGTAGTGGCACATGGCGGCGTTGGGCCCCAGCGCCGAAATGGTGTCAAAGCTTGGCTCGACGTAGTGTTCCTGCTCGTGACGGAAGGCTTCCAGCTGATCGGCCAGGGTGCCTTCATCCACCCCCTCGAATTCGCCGGAGGCGATCAGCCGATCCAGCCAGGCGAGGAAACGGGTAACAGCGACGCCGTCACGCAGGTGGGCGCGCTGCATGCCGGCCAGCTCCACCGGGTTCTTGCACGCCTTCGGCAGCATGGTCGGATCCTGACCTTCCACCAGGATGGCGCCTGCCTCTTCCATGATGAGCTGGGTCCAGGCGTTGGCCGTGTTGGGGTCGGCCAGTACTCTTTGCTGGTTTTCACCAATGCGTTGCAGCACGTCACCCAGCTTGTCGATGGGGTAGACGGAGACATCCTGTCCCACATGTCTGGAGAAGGCGAGGCAGTCAATCTTGTCGGTGTCGACGAAGAAATCCATGCTGGTGTTGGCGTAGAGCACCGCAAAACCCAGCACTACCGGCAGACGCTCCACGTCACGGCCACGCAGGTTGAGCAGCCAGTTGATGGGCTCGGCCTGGGTCAGCAGTACGGCATCCAGCCCGCGCTTGCGCAGGTCTGTGGCCAGCAGTTCGCGCTTGGCCTGGCTCGACTGGCCTGCCAGCTCTTCGCTGTAGAGAATGACCGGGGTTTTGGTCGGCGCGGGGCGATCGCTCCAGTGCAGGTCGATGGGGTTCTCATCGACCCGTACCAGCTCGATGCCGCGTTCCGTCAGCAGGGCCTTGGCGTGTCGATACCAGGCGAGGCTGTGCAGGCGGGCGTCAAAGCCGACCCGGGAGCCGGACGGCAGTTGTTCAGCCAGCCACTGCACATGGGGATCTTCGTTCAGATGAAGAAACTCGAATAGCTCGGCCGGTGCCTGCATGCGGGCCTGCACCGTGTAACGACCGTCGATGAACAGGGCCGCCCGCTGCGCCATTATGATGGCGAGCCCGGCGGAGCCGTTGAAACCCGTGATCCAGTCCAGACGCTCTGCGTAGGCGGGAATGTATTCGCCCAGGTGCTCGTCATCGTGGGGGACTATGAAGGCGTCCAGCTCCTGAATGGCCAGAGCGGCCCTGACCTGGGCGACGCGGGTTTCAATAATCTCGAAATGATTCATGTCGTTAATGCCAGATTGTAGTGATGTGAGTGTTCAGTGGTTGTAGCCGCTGTCCAGGATCCGTTTGATCGACTGGCCAGCCGCCTCGATATGTTGCTTGAGCAGCACCACCGCCTCGTGTTTGCGGCGGGCGCGACACAGCGCCAGCAACTGGGCGTGCTCACGTTCGGCCTTGTCCACTCCGTCGCTGGCAAACAGCAGCTCGAAGCGTACATAGCGGTCACAGCTCAGATTGATCTGGGCAATCAGCTCCAGCGCCTGGGGGCGACCGGCAGCCTGATAGAGGGTGGCGTGAAAACTGTGGTTCAACTCTGCCCAGTGTTCGATCTGGGTGCCTGACTCGAGCGCCTGATCAAACTGGGCCAGGATGGCCTCTGCCTTGGCAAAGGTCTCCTCCGTCATCAGGTCGACGGCGTGAAACAGGGTATCGGCTTCCAGCAGGGCTCGCAAATAAAAGAGCTCCTCGATGGCCGAGGCGTCCAGCATGGTGACCACGGCGCCGCGGTGGGCCTCGAATTTCACCAGTCCCTGGGCCTCCAGTTGCATCAGGGCTTCCCGCACCGGAATGCGGCTCACCGCCAGCTCCTTGGCGATGGCATCCTGACGAAGAGGGGCGCCGGCGGCAAACTCCCCACGCAGGATCCGGCCGCGGAGGTTCTCCATCACCATCTGGGTTCGGGTCTTGTAGGGTGGGGTCATGGTCGGGTCACAGGGGAATCGTTACAAAATTGTATATTGTATAAAGTTGGGCTGAATCTAACGCGCAACCGCCCACAAGGCAAGGTTTGGCGGGGATCAAACGCCGCCATCTGGTTAAAAAAATACCGGTCAGCAGGGCTGACCGGTATTACAGTTTGCAAGAAGACGGGGGCTGGCGTTACAGCTGCGGACCTGCCGCGACCAGGCGCTTGCCCTCTTCGTTGTCGGTGAAGCGCTCGAAGTTCTTGATGAAGCGCTGGGCCAGATCCTCTGCCTTGGCATCCCACTCGGCCTTGTCGGCATAAGTGTCACGCGGGTCGAGGATCGCCGGGTTCACGTCGTGCAGTGCGGTCGGCACTTCCAGATTGAAGACCGGCAGTATCTTGGTCTCGGCCTTCTCGATGGAACCGTCCAGGATGGCGTCAATGATGGCGCGGGTATCCTTGATGGAGATGCGCTTGCCGGTGCCATTCCAGCCGGTGTTGACCAGATAGGCTTCCGCGCCGGCCGCTTCCATCCGCTTCACCAGCTCCTGACCGTACTTGGTCGGGTGCAGGCTGAGGAAGGCCGCACCGAAGCAGGAGGAGAAGGTCGGAGTCGGCTCTGTGATGCCGCGCTCGGTACCTGCCAGTTTGGCGGTGAAGCCAGACAGGAAGTGGTACTTGGTCTGCTCCTTGGTCAGCTTGGAAACCGGGGGCAGCACGCCGAAAGCGTCGGCAGTCAGGAAGATCACCTTGTTGGCATGACCCGCCTTGGAGACCGGCTTGACGATGTTCTCGATGTGATAGATGGGGTAGGAGACGCGGGTGTTCTCGGTCTTGGAGCCATCATCGAAGTCGATGGTGCCATCGGCGGCAACGGTCACGTTTTCCAGCAGCGCATCGCGACGGATGGCGTTGAAGATGTCCGGCTCGGCTTCTTTGGAGAGCTTGATGGTCTTGGCGTAGCAGCCCCCTTCGAAGTTGAACACACCGTCATCGTCCCAGCCGTGCTCGTCATCGCCGATCAGCTGACGCTTGGGATCGGTGGAGAGGGTGGTCTTGCCGGTGCCGGAGAGGCCGAAGAAGATGGCAACGTCGCCGTCCTGACCCACGTTGGCGGAGCAGTGCATGGAGGCAATGCCGCGCAGAGGCAGGAAGTAGTTCATCATGGAGAACATCCCTTTCTTCATCTCGCCACCGTACCAGGTGCCGCCGATGAGCTGGATCTTCTCGGTGAGGTTGAAGGCAACGAAGTTCTCGGAGTTGAGACCCTGCTCCTTCCAGTTCGGGTTGGTGCACTTGGCACCGTTCATTACCACGAAGTCAGGTTTGAAGACTTTCAGCTCTTCATCGCTCGGGCGAATGAACATGTTCTTGACGAAGTGAGCCTGCCAGGCCACCTCTGTGATGACGCGCACGGCCAGACGGGTATCCGGGTTGGCACCGCAGAAGCCATCGATCACAAACAGGCGCTTGCCTGAGAGCTGTTTGGTCACCAGGGATTTCAGATGTGACCACACTTCCGGGGTAATGGCTTTGTTATCGTTCTTACCCTGGTCAGACCACCACACAGTATTCTGGGTGGTGGCATCTTTGACGATATATTTATCTTTCGGGGAGCGGCCTGTAAAGATACCGGTGTTGACATTAACGGCGCCCAGTTCGGTCACTACACCGCGCTCGAACCCTTCCAGGTCAGAACGTGTCTCTTCCGCGAAAAGTTGGTCGTAAGAGGGGTTGCGAACGATTTCTTGGCTGTTTTTGATGCCGTACTGGTCCAGTTCTAATTGTTGGGCCAGGGTGGGTTCTGCCACGATTGTCATTGTATTCTCCTGGGTTCAGAGGTTGGTAGGGTTCTATCTGGCATTCATCCTATCACTTAGGTGGTAGAGTTTAGCGATCGCCATCAAACTTTATAAAATAGGGTATTTTTTTGTTATTTAAGTTAAAGGCGGGTTTTGCCCGCCTTCAATTAGTGTAACTTGTTTGCATCATTATCGGGAGCCCTGCTGAACAGGGTTTCGACGTCGATCCCATCAAATTGGTACTGGGCGCCGCAATAATCACAGTGCATGTCGATCTTGCCGAGCTCCTGCACCATCTCCAAGACTTCTTCCTTTTCTATCTGCAGCAGGGCCCCTTCGCAGCGTGCGCGGGAGCAGGTGCAACGGAACTCGACTGCCTGGGGGTCGAACACCCGCACCTTGTCCTGGTGGTAGAGACGGTAGAGGATCTCTTCCGCTTCCAGCCCGAACAGCTCTTCATCCTTGATGGTGGCGGTGAGCTGGGTCAGGTGATCGAAATCTGCGCTGTGATCCTCGCTCTGGGCGGGCAGCGCCTGCAGCAATATGCCGGCGGCGCGCGGTTCACCCTGGTGGTAGCCGGTACGGATCCAGAGCTTGGTGGCCAGCTGTTCGGATTGGGCGAAGTAGTGCTCCAGGCAACCTGCCAGGGTATCGGCGTCCAGGGCTATGATGCCCTGATAGCGCTCGCCCTGCTCCGGAGTGATGGTGATGATCAGCTGGCCGTTGCCAATCAGGCTCTGCAGCTTGCCATCGCTCGGCAGCTCCCCTTCATAGCGGGCCACGCCGCGCAACTGCTGGTTGTTGTCACCGTTGATCACCGCCAGACGGACAGGGCCATCACCCTGCAATTGCACAGTGATGGAGCCTTCGAACTTGAGGGTGGCGGTCAGCAGGCTGGTGGCGACCAGCAGTTCACCCAACAATTTTTGCACCTGCACCGGATAACTCTGGGCTTCCACCACGTGGCGGTAGGTGTGATCCAGCTGGACCAGCTCACCCCGGACTTCGTACTCTTCAAACAGATAGCGATACAGGAGATCTTGGTTACTCATCATGCATTCCTGGGTTCTTAGGTGAGGTGAATAGATAAAAACAATAATAAACAGGTGGTTAGGAACTTATCTCGCCCCCTGTCGTCATAAAAGGGCCACGTTGGCGAGTCAGTATTGCTTGACCTTGATCAGCTGGCGCCGCTCCTGCTTGTCGGGGCGACGCTCGGGGCTTGGGGCAAACTGGCTGTTGAAGCGGCGCGCCTCGCTGTTCTCGGCCCGTTTTTTCAGGCTGGCTTCCGTCTCTTCATAGAGCAGTTGTGCCAGCGGGGCGGACTTGCGCTGTTCGCCCACTTGCAGTACCCGCACCTCCCGCTCGTCCTGGCCCTGCCAGACACGGATGAGGGCGCCGGCTTCAACGGCCTTGCCAGGTTTGCTGCGCTGGCCGTTATAGTGCACCTTGCCCCCTTCAATCTGATCGCGGGCCAGGCTGCGGGTCTTGTAAAAACGCGCGGCCCACAACCATTTGTCGAGGCGGACCTGGGTTGTGGTTTCTGCGGGATTCGGCATGAATCGACTCCGGGATGGCTGAAAGGGGAGCCTGATTATACCAGAGGCAGGCCTCGGGATAGAAACAGGGGGGCTGATGGTGTGACGGAATGTCAATTTTCACAGCTTGATACCATCCGGTCGGTTGTCTCTGGGTCCATTGCCGTACACAATAGCCAACCGATTTGGAAGCCAGAATATATTGATAAACATGACGCTACCGTTCAGGGATGACTTGTTGAGCTCCCTTCTGGCCCGTTGCAAAACTGTGCCGCTCTCCCGTTTCAGCCAGCCCCTGTTCTGGCTCTTGCTGCTGTTGCTGGCCCACCAGTGCGCCGGTCTTACCTGGCGGCTGCTGGATCTCGGTAGCCAGCAGAGCAGTCAGCCCTGGCAACCGGCCGTGGCAGGCAGTCAGGGTCAGGGCAAGGCCCGGCTCGATCTCGGCGGCGTCAGCCGGCTGGCACTGTTTGGCAAGGCGAAGCAGCAGGCCCGGGCGGCCGATGCTGTCTCAGCCGACGCACCCAAGACCCAGCTCAATGCGCAGCTCAACGGTGTGCTGGCCAGTTCCGATCCCGCCAAGTCCATCGCCATCATAGCCCACAGCGGTGTGCAAAATTCCTATGGCATAGGTGACTTCATCGATGGCACCCAGGCCAAGGTTCGCCAGGTGTTTGCCGACCGCGTCATCATAGAACGTGACGCGCGTGACGAGACCCTGATGCTGGACGGGGAAGAGTACGGCAAACCCCTGCCCAGGCAGGGCAACCCGGATGAGAAGCTCTCCTCGGTGCGCAGCGAATTGCTGGGCAACCCCGGCAAGATCACCGATTACCTCAATATTTCACCGGTACGAGTGGATGGCCGCATGGTCGGCTATCGCCTCAATCCGGGCAGCAATCCAGAACTGTTCAATCAACTCGGTCTGGTCGCCAATGACATGGCGGTCAGCATCAATGGTCTGGATCTGCGGGATAACGCTCAGGCCATGCAGGCGATGCAGCAGGTGGCAGGCGCCACGGAAATGACCGTCACCGTCGAACGGCAGGGACAGCTCTACGACGTTTATGTCGGCTTGTCAGAATAATGATTTGGAGTAGCACCAAGAATGATAAATAAAGGGAAGAGCTGGCGTCTTGCCACGGTCGCGGCGGCGCTGATGATGGCAGGCTCTGCCTGGGCCACCGAGTATTCTGCCAGCTTCAAGAATGCCGACATCGAAGAGTTCATCAACACGGTCGGCAAGAACCTGAGCAAGACCATCATCATAGAGCCTTCGGTACGCGGCAAGATCAACGTCCGCAGCTACGACCTGCTCAACGAAGAGCAGTATTATCAGTTCTTCCTGAGCGTGCTCGACGTCTATGGCTTTGCCGTTGTGCCCATGGATAACGGCGTGCTCAAGGTAGTGCGCTCCAAGGATGCCAAGACCTCGGCCATCCCCGTGGTGGATGAGACCAACCCGGGCATTGGCGACGAGATGGTGACCCGGGTGGTGCCGGTGCGCAATGTCTCGGTGCGTGAACTGGCCCCCTTGCTGCGTCAGCTCAACGACAACGCCGGTGGCGGCAACGTGGTGCATTACGATCCCTCCAACGTGCTGCTCATCACCGGCCGTGCCGCCGTGGTCAACCGTCTGGTGGAAGTGGTGCGCCGGGTCGACAAGGCGGGCGATCAGGAAGTGGACATCATCAAGTTGAAATATGCCTCCGCCGGCGAGATGGTGCGACTGGTGACCAACCTCAACAAGGATGGCAACACCCAGGGCGGCAACACTTCCCTGCTGCTGGCGCCCAAGGTAGTGGCCGATGAGCGCACCAATTCCGTGGTGGTCAGTGGTGAACCCAAGGCGCGGGCTCGCATCATACAGATGGTGCGCCAGCTCGACCGCGACCTGCAGAGCCAGGGCAATACCCGGGTTTTCTATCTCAAATATGGCAAGGCCAAGGACATGGTGGAGGTGCTCAAGGGCGTCAGCACCAGCATAGAAGCGGACAAGAAGGGGGGCGGCACCACGGCCGGTGGCGGCAACGCCAGCATAGGGGGGGGCAAGCTGGCCATCTCGGCCGACGAGACCACCAATGCGCTGGTCATCACGGCCCAGCCGGATGTGATGGCCGAGCTGGAGCAGGTGGTCGCCAAGCTGGATATCCGCCGCGCTCAGGTGCTGGTGGAGGCGATCATCGTCGAAATCGCCGACGGTGACGGTCTCAACCTGGGGGTTCAGTGGGCCAATACCAACGGTGGCGGTACCCAGTTTACCAACGCCGGCCCAGGTATAGGTTCAGTGGCCATCGCCGCCAAGGATTACAAGGATAATGGCACCACCACGGGTATTGCCAAGTTGGCGGAGAGTTTTAACGGCATGGCTGCCGGTTTCTACCAAGGCAACTGGGCCATGTTGGTGACGGCGCTCTCCACCAACACCAAGAGCGATATTCTCTCTACCCCGAGTATCGTCACCATGGACAACAAGGAGGCTTCTTTCAACGTGGGTCAGGAAGTGCCTGTGCAGACGGGTAAACAAAATTCCACGTCCGGTGACACCACCTTCAGTACCATAGAGCGCAAAACGGTGGGCACCAAGTTGGTGGTGACGCCGCAGATCAACGAAGGGGATTCGGTGCTGCTTACCATAGAGCAGGAGGTTTCCAGCGTTGGCAAGCAAGCCAGTGGGACCGAAGGGTTGGGCCCCACCTTTGATACCCGTACCGTCAAGAACGCCGTGCTGGTCAAAAGTGGCGAAACCGTGGTGCTGGGCGGTCTGATGGATGAACAGACCAAGGAGGAGGTCTCCAAGGTGCCTTTGCTGGGTGATATCCCTGTGCTGGGCTACCTGTTCCGCTCAACCTCCAACACCACGTCCAAGCGCAACCTGATGGTCTTTATCCGGCCCACCATATTGCGCGATGCCAACGTCTACTCGGGGATATCCAGCAACAAGTACACCATGTTCCGCGCTCAACAGTTGGAGGCGGCGGCTCAGGAGGGTTATCTCACCTCACCGGATCGGCAGGTGCTGCCCCAATACGGGCAGGATGTGGTCCAGTCACCCGAGGTACAAAAGCAGCTCGAGCTGATGAAGGCCCGCCAGCAGGCAACGGCCGACGGGGTGCAGCCGTTCGTACAGGGTAACAAGTAATGGCGGCGTACCAGCTCGACGGAACGGATCTGCCAGCAGCCCTGCCCGAGCTGCCGTTTGCCTTTGCCCGCAATTTCGGCGCCATTCTGACCGAGCGGCAGGGGACTCCCCTGCTGATCTGTCGTCAGGGTGTCGCGCCGCAAACCCTGCTGGAAGTCCGGCGGGTAGCGGGCTGTGCCTTCGAAGTGGAGCAGCTTGGCAGTGACGAGTTTGAAGAGTTGCTGATGGCCCACTACCAGCGCGACTCTTCCGAGGCGCGCCAGCTGATGGAAGATCTCGGCAACGAGATGGACTTCTTTGCCCTGGCCGAAGAGTTGCCCCAGAGCGAGGACCTGCTGGATGCCGATGACGATGCCCCCATCATTCGCCTCATCAACGCCATGTTGAGCGAGGCGATAAAAGAGGAAGCGTCCGACATCCATATCGAGACCTTCGAGCGGGTGCTGGTCATTCGCTTCCGTATCGATGGCGTGCTGCGGGAGATACTGCGCCCCCATCGCAAGCTGGCCTCCCTGCTGGTGTCGCGCATCAAGGTCATGTCACGGATGGACATCGCCGAGAAGCGGGTCCCGCAGGATGGCCGCATCTCATTGCGTATCGGTGGCCGGGCGGTGGACGTGCGGGTTTCGACCATGCCGTCCAGCTACGGCGAGCGGGTGGTATTGCGTCTGCTCGACAAGAACAACGTGCGCCTCGAGCTCAAGCAGCTCGGCATGACGCTGGCCAACCGCAACATCATCAGCGAACTCATTCGCAAGCCCCACGGCATCATATTGGTGACGGGCCCGACCGGTTCGGGCAAATCCACCACCCTGTATGCGGCACTCTCCGAGATCAACTCGCGGGATCGCAACATTCTCACGGTGGAGGACCCCATCGAATATGACCTCGAAGGGGTAGGTCAGACCCAGGTCAATACCAAGGTGGACATGACCTTCGCCCGCGGCCTGCGCGCCATCTTGCGTCAGGATCCGGACGTGGTGATGGTGGGGGAAATCCGGGATCTGGAAACCGCCCAGATAGCGGTACAGGCGTCGCTGACCGGTCACCTGGTGATGTCGACCCTGCACACCAACACTGCCATCGGCGCCATCACCCGAATGCGGGACATGGGGATAGAGCCTTTCCTGCTCTCCTCATCCTTGTTGGCGGTACTGGCCCAGCGGCTGGTGCGTACCCTCTGTCCGGATTGCCGCACTCCACGCCCCATCACTGAGCAGGAGCGGGAGGCCATGGGCATGGAGCTGGCGCCAGATCAGCAGGTGTGGCGCCCGGTTGGCTGCGAGCAGTGCAACCACACCGGCTATCGCGGCCGGACCGGCATTCACGAGCTGGTGGTGATCGACGAGGCGGTGCGCGAGGCGATCCACAGTGCCAGCGGCGAACTGGCCATAGAGCGGCTGATCCGCGGCCATACCCCCAGCATCCGTCGGGATGGCATCGACAAGGTACTCAAGGGCCAGACCAGCCTTGAAGAAGTGCTGCGGGTGACCCGGGAAGATTGATGTTCGGTCAGGCAAGCGATTTGAATCGGGATAGCAAGACGTCACAGTGCTAGGGCAGAGGAGCAAGAGTATTGTCAGCATTTGAATACAAAGCCCTCGACAGCAAGGGGCGCCAGAAGCAGGGGGTGACCGAGGGCGACTCGGCCCGTCAGGTACGCCAGCAACTGCGCGAGCAGGGGCTGACCCCGCTCGAGGTGAACGAGACCACAGAGAAGGCAAAGCGTGAAGCGAATCGCTTCGTGCTGTTTCGCCGTGGTGCCTCCACTTCCGAGCTGGCCCTCATTACTCGCCAGTTGGCGACCCTGGTTGGCGCCGGCCTGACTATCGAAGAGGCGCTGCGGGCAGTGGCCGAGCAGTGCGAAAAGGCCCATCTGCGCAGCCTGGTGGCAACCGTGCGCAGCAAGGTAGTAGAAGGCTACTCGCTGGCCGATTCGCTGGGGGCCTTCCCCCACGTGTTCGATCAGCTGTTTCGCTCCATGGTGGCGGCAGGGGAGAAGTCCGGTCATCTGGAGAAGGTGCTGAACCGGCTCGCCGACTACACGGAGCAGCGCCAGCACATGCGCACCAAGCTGCTGCAGGCGATGATCTACCCCATAGTCCTCACTCTGGTGGCGGTCGGGGTCATTTCGATCCTGCTCACTGCCGTGGTACCCAAGGTGGTGGCCCAGTTTGAACACATGGGCCAGCAGTTGCCTGCGACGACCCGTTTCCTCATCGGCACCAGCGAGCTGATGCAGCATTACGGCCTCTGGTTCCTGCTGCTGCTGTTCCTGGGTGGCTTTGTCTGGCGCTGGTGGCTGACCGACGAGAAGCGCCGCCGTCACTGGCATCAGGTGATACTGCGCCTGCCGGTCATAGGCCGGGTCAGCCGTGGTCTCAACACAGCCCGCTTCGCCCGCACCTTGAGCATCCTCAATGCCAGTGCCGTGCCCTTGCTGGAGGGGATGAAGATCGCTGGCGAAGTGCTCTCCAACGACTTTGCCCGTACGCGCATTGGTGAGGCCACCGAACGGGTACGGGAGGGGACCAGCCTGCGCAAGGCGCTGGATGAAACCAAGATTTTTCCGCCCATGATGCTGCACATGATCGCCTCCGGCGAGCAGAGCGGCGAGCTCGACAACATGCTGGAGCGGGCGGCGGATAACCAGGACAGGGAATTTGAAACCCAGGTGAACATAGCCCTCGGCGTGTTCGAGCCCCTGCTGGTGGTCTCCATGGCCGGGGTTGTGCTGTTTATCGTGATGTCGATCCTGCAGCCGATCCTCGAGCTCAACAACATGGTGAATCTGTAGGTTCGGGTGTCCGAATACGCTTCGCTATTCGAACCTACAAATCCAATCGAACGATCGTGGTTTAACAGTTAATCGTTGATGGTTCATGCCATCTCATTTCGTTAGGGAGTAAGTCATGCAAAAGCGTCGTCAATCTGGTTTTACCCTGCTGGAAGTCATGGTGGTCATAGTGATCCTCGGGATCCTGGCCAGCCTGGTGGTGCCCAACCTGATGGGCAACAAGGAGAAGGCTGACCAGCAGAAAGCCGTCTCCGATATAGTGGCGCTGGAAAATGCCCTCGACATGTACAAGCTGGACAACAACCGTTATCCGACCACGGAGCAGGGCCTGGATGCGCTGGTCAACAAGCCGACCGCCGCCCCCGAGCCGCGCAGCTACCGTGACGGCGGCTACATCAAGCGCCTGCCGCAGGATCCCTGGGGCAATCCTTACCAGCTGCTGAGCCCGGGCCAGTTCGGCAAGATCGACATCTTCTCCATGGGGCTGGATGGCGAAGCCGGTACCGATGATGACATCGGCAACTGGAATCTGAAGGATTTCCAATAAGTGATTGATTGCGCTGTCATCAAGGTGCTGTGGGCGAGGCTGCCGTGAGGGGCTCCTCGTCTCGTCATCGCCAAGCCGGTTTCACCCTGCTGGAAGTATTGCTGGTGGCCATGCTGATGGGGCTGGTGGCCACTGCCGTCACCCTCAGCATGGGGGGGGCCAGAGGCGATCGCGAGCTCGACAAGCAGGCGCGCCGCTTCATGGCGACCCTGCAACAGGCGCAGGAGTATTCGGTGATGGATGGCCGGCTGGTGGGGCTGCGTATCGAGGCGAACGGCTGGCAGTTCATGCAGCGCGGGGCCAAGGATCGCAAATGGCAGGCGTTGACCGACGACAAGATCCTGGGGCAGGCCACACTGCCGGATGAGATGACGCTGGCCATCGAGCTCGAAGGGTTCAGCTGGCGGACCGAGTCCGACGAGAAAACCGAGCAGGGCCGGGACGAGAAGGAGCGCACGCCCCAGGTACTGATCTTCCCTGGTGGCGAGCTCAGCCCTTTCGTATTGACCCTGACCCAGCAGAATGAGGACGTGCGCTACCTGCGGACTGTCAAGGCGGATGAATTCGGCCGCTTGCGACTGCTGCAGGACGAGGAGGAAGAGGAGTGAACGCCCGTGGCATGACATTGCTCGAGGTCATGGTCGCACTGGCGGTGTTTGCCATCGCGGGTCTCGCCGTGATGAAAACCGCCAGCGAACACCTCTCTGCACTCAGTTATCTGGAAGAGAAGACGCTGGCGACCTGGGTGGTGGAAAACCAGCTGGTGCAGCAGAAACTCGAAGCCAAGTGGCCCGGCGACAGCTGGGTGGAAGGGGACGAGAAGATGGCTGGGCAGACCTGGTATTGGCGCTATCGCGGCGTCGCCACCGCCGACAACAACTTCAAGGCGCTGGATATGGAAGTGCGTACTGCCCCCAAGGCCGAGAGCCCTGTGGCCATGATCCGGACCTATATCAGCCGATGAACCTGGTCAACGACACCCAAATGAAGTCCCGTCAGGGCGGTTTTACTCTGCTTGAGATGCTGGTGGCCATCGCCATCTTCGCCAGCCTCAGCATGGGCGCCTATCAGGTGCTGCAGGGGGTGCTCACCAGCGACGAGGTGGCCAAGAAGAAAGAGGCCCGTCTCTCCGAGTTGCAGCTGGCCTTCACCCTGATGGAGCGGGACATCACCCAGATGGTACCCCGCAGTGGCCGCATCGACGGCGAGAACAACAAGGTGCTGCTGGCGGCGTCCCGTTTCGGCCAGCAGAGCGATGACTGGGGCATGGCCTTCATTCGCGGTGGCTGGCTCAATCCGGATGGCATGCTGCCACGCTCCGGTTTGCAGCGGGTTGGCTGGCGTCTCAAGGATCACAAGCTGGAGCGGCTGAGCTACCTCTATCCGGATCCGGTGATCGGCACAGAGCCGCGTATTCAGCCCATGCTGGATCGGGTGACGGCGCTGCGGCTCTATTTTTACGACAAGGGTGCCTGGAAGGAGGAGTGGACCCAGCGCAACGTGCTGCCTTACGGCCTGGCGGTGGAGCTGGATCTGGAGGATTACGGCACCATCCGCCGTCAGTTCCTCATCGGGGCCGGTGGCCAGAGGGCTGACAATGGTAATTGATCGTCGTTTTCCCCTGAGCGTCACTGAAGATGACGGCACAATTCGTCGCCGTCAGTTCCTGATAGGCGCCGGTGGCCAGCGAGCTGACAATGGCAACTAGGCGCAATCGGGGAGTGTACGCAGCCAGACCGGGTCGTCAGGGCGGCATGGCCCTGCTGGTAGTGCTGCTCATCTTGTCGGTGATGGTGATCATCGCCAGCAACATGAGCGGTCGCTTGCAGCTGGAACTGCGCCGCACAGGCAACCTCACTGCCGGCAAGCAGGCATGGTGGTATGCCATGTCGGCGGAAGCCCTGGTGAGCAAGGTGCTGGCTCAGGATTTCAAAGACGACCCCAATGTGGTTAGCCTGGGCCAGAACTGGGCCAGGCAGGATGCTGTCTTCCCGGTGGATGACGGCAAACTGACCGGTCGGGTGCGGGATCTGCAATCCTGCTTCAACCTCAACAGCCTGAGCGTGCCCCTGAAAGACGGGGTGAGCGGCGATGACCTCGAGAAGCAGCCTTATCAGGTCAAGGCATTTCGCGCCCTGCTCAAGCAGCTCGAAGTCGAGGATTACGAGGCGGTGCAGCTGACCGATGCCATCCGCGACTGGACCGACAAGGATACGGCGCTGGTCTCCAGCTACGGTGCCGAAGATGCCTATTACGAAGGGCTGACGCCCCCTTATCTGACCGCGAACCAGTGGATGATCAGCACGGATGAGCTGAGGGCGGTGCGCGGTGTGAGTGCCAAACTGTATGCCCGGCTGGCGCCCTATGTGTGTGCCTTGCCGACCGACAAGCTGGTGGTGAACATCAACACCATCAAGTCGGAGCAGGCCGCGCTGCTGGTGGCGCTTTATCAGGACAAGGTTGGTCTCGATGACGCCAAACGGGTGCTGACCAGCCGCCCCCAGAAGGGGTGGAAGGATAAGAAAGCGATGACGGATCAGATGCCGGTGCAGGTGAGCACCATCCAGGGGCTGGATGCGGCGCTGGACGTCAAGAGCGGCTATTTCGAAGCCAAATTGATCGCCGAAGTCGGTGATACCCGGGCCAGGCTGGAGAGTGTCTTCGTGCGTGGCAAGGACAACAAGCTGGTGATGCTGCGCCGCCTCAGCGGTGGCGCCGAATAACAAACAGGTGTGGGTGACGGCTGATGGCCGAATCCGCTCTGAATCCGTATTGGACAGCAGCCAAAGGCTGCGCTCCCGCCCATCCCCTGGATGCGGACGGGAATGGCAGGAGAGATATTTGTGAGCGAGAGTCTGGTCATCCGTCTGGGGACCAATGCGCAGCAACCGGTCGAGTGGCTGGTGTGGTCGGCGAAGGAGGAGGAGATCATTGCCTCCGGTACCCTGGCCTCGGCCCATGCCCTCGGCGAGCTGCGGGAGCGTGCCGGTGGCCGCCCTGTGGTGACCCTGGTGCCGGGCAGCGACCTTATCTTCCGGCGGGTGAGCCTGCCGGGCAAATACAGTCGCCAGGCCGCGGCTGCCTTGCCCTATCTGCTGGAGGAGCAAATCGCCTCCGATGTGGATGAGCTGCATCTGGTGGTGCTGGCCCACGAGGGCCACGATGTGGACCTGATGGCGGTCGACAAGGAGAAGATGCAGACCTGGTTGGGCTGGCTGGAGGCGGCGGGCCTCAAGAGCCAGCAACTGCTGCCGGACGTGCTGGCGCTGCCTCAGGCCGCCGACGGCTGGTCAGCCCTGCAACTGGGCAAGGAGTGGCTGCTGCGCCAGGGCCCTTGCCAGGGCATAGTGGCCGATGAGCCGCTGCTGGCCATGTTGCTGGCGGTCGAAGCCGAACCGGTCACCATCCACAGCCATACCCAGGTACCGCCGATCCTGACTGCCAACTGGCAGGCGGCAGATCCCGAACTGCCCATGCTGCTGCTGGCCAAAGGGGCGTTGAACTGTCAGGCCAACTTGTTGCAGGGCCCCTACCGGCCGCAAACCGAATACTCCCGTTACTGGTTGCAGTGGCGCAAGGTGGCCGTGGTCGCCGGCTTGCTGCTGTTGGTGGCGCTGACCCAGCGCGGTGTGCATCTCTATCAGCTGGCGGAGCAGGACAAGGCTCTCAAGGCCGAGATCCGGCAGGTCTACACCCGTATCTTCCCGGGGGAGACCCGCATCGTGAACGTGCGCAGCCAGATGGCTCAGCACCTCAAGTTGCTGGGGCAGACCCCGCAGGATGGCGTGCTCTTGTTGCTGACCGAACTGGCACCCACCTTCGCCGAGGTGCCGGGTCTCAAGCCGCAGGTGTTGCGCTTCGACGCCGCCCGGGGCGAGCTGAGATTGCAGGTGACGGCACCCGGTTTCACCGAGATAGAGCGTTTTCGCGAGCTGGCGGGCAAGCGTTTCGAGGTGCAGCAGGGTGAGGTGCGCAGCACAGAAGGCAAGGTTGAAGGGGCACTGGTGCTGAAGGGTAAATCATCATGATGGACAAACTACAAGGCTGGTGGCGCAGCATCAGCGCCCGCGAGCAGCGGCTGGTGGCCGTGGGTGGCAGCTGCCTGCTGATCGGGCTCTGCTACTGGGTCGTCTGGCAGCCCATTGCCAACCGCATCGCCGAGCGCGAGCGGCAGGTGCTGAGTCAGCAACAGACGCTCGCTTGGCTGAAAGAGAAGGGGGAAGAGGTGCTGGCGATGCAGGGCGGTCAGGGCCGTCAGCTTGACACCAGCGGCACCCTTGAAGGGGTGGTTAACCGCACTGCCTTCAACCAGAAAATCAAGATTGCCCGTCTGCAACCCCAGGGTCAGGAGCTGCAGGTGTGGATCGACACAGTGTCGTTCGATGATCTGCTGATCTGGCTGGCGAGCCTCGCCGATCAGCACGGTGTCCAGGTGCAGGTCATAGAGGTGGCCCGTGAGAATCTGGCTCCGGGCCTGGTCAAGGTCAGACGCTTGCAGTTGAGTCGTCCCCAATGACATCCAGCGGGCTGAGTGCCGCCGAGTGCCCGGTATTTCGTCCCTGTGGGGCGCCGGGCTTGGTCAAGGCCAGACATTTTCAGTTGAGTCATTTTCTATGAAGAAAAAAGTACTGATCGCCGCCCTGTTTCTGGTGGCCTATCTCGGTTTTCTGTTGGTGAAGCTGCCCGCTACTCTGGTGGTACGCCATCTGCCGTTACCGCCCAACCTGGTGCAGCTGGAAGGGGTGAGCGGTACCCTCTGGAACGGCCAGGTCGCCCGGCTGCAATATGCCAGCGAGTCGCTGACCCAGCTGCGCTGGGAGCTCAACGGCTGGTCACTGCTGCGTTTCGCCCCCGAGGTCTCTCTGCGTTTCGGCGATCGCAGCGGCCTCAATGGCCAGGGTGTGGTCGGCTGGAATGGCGCCGCCTTTGGTCGCGACATTACCCTCAATGTGCCCGCGCCCTGGGTGCTGGATCGGGTGCCCATGCGGCTGCCGTTCCCGCTGACGGTGGCGGGTCAGTTGCAGCTCAAGGTCGATCAGTTTGCCCAGGGCAACCCCTGGTGTGACAACCTTTACGGCAATCTCTATTGGTATGGCGCCGATGCAGACACCTCGGCCGGCAAGCTGCCGCTGGGTGATCCCGAGATCAAGCTGACCTGCATCGACTCCCGTCTGGTGGCCGAACTCAAGCAGAGCTCGGAGGCGGTGCAGGTGATGGGCAAACTGGAACTGCAGGCCAATCGCCAGTACCTGTTCCAGGGCTCTCTCAAACCTGGCCCTGAGCTGCCGGAAGAGATGAAGCAGGGATTGCCCTTCCTCGGTCAACCCGACGGTCAGGGCCGTTTCCCGCTGCGCTACCAGGGGCGTATCTGACGATACTGTCTGGTGTTGTGGACGCATGATGAAAATAACCCCGCTTCGGCGGGGTTATGTCGTTATGGGGTTTGTATGTCGCCAACCGGCGCCGTGATCAGGTGGTTCAGAAAGAGATTGAACAGCTCGGCCCGCGAGCCGAGTCGCAGCTTGCCATAGAGGTGCTTGCGGTGATTCTTTACAGTGCCGCAGCCAATCCCGAGCGCAGCGGCAATCGCCTCGGTATCCAGCCCCTGCAGCAGCAACTCCGCCACCTGCCGTTCCCGACGGGTAAGCCGATCGCCCCCCACACTTGCCATCGCCTGTTCCACTGCACTCTTGAGGCTGGCGCTGTCCGGCGGCGCGCTGCTCTGGGCCAGCAGCGGCTGGCTCTGCTGCCACTGCTGACGACACAGCGAATGTACCAGCGGAAACAGCTGCTCCAGCCTCGCCAGCTCGTTCTGGCTGAGGGTACTGCGCTTGTCGAGGCGACCGAGAAACAGCATCAGCGTCAGTCCGTCCCGTACCGGCAGGATCAGCCCCACCTCCTCCTGCCAGCCGGTGGCCTGATAGAAGTGATGGCGATATTCGGGATCGAGCCGCCCTTGTGACACTTGTGCCAAAGTCCAGACGCCGGCAGGCAAGCCCTGCTCCAGCGCCTGCATAAAGGGATCCTGACTGAAGTGGCTGGTGAGATAGCGATCAAACAGCAGGGCCCGCTGGTGGCTCAGGTTGTCGTAGAGGTAGACGGGCCTTTGCCCCACCCCGAGCAGCAGGGCGCAATCAAACGCCACCTGCTGCTGGATCAGCCGCACCAGCGCCGCCGCAAAGGCGCTGCTGTGCAGGGCATCGACCACCTCGGTCATGCTGCGGGTCAGGGCATCAGTGGCGAATGGCTGGGTCATGGTCGTTGAGTCACGGTGGTGGATTTCCGGTGGCGGGGAGCAGCTCCCTACTATGGGTGGATGCTAGCACGAGAGTGACAAAACTGTCCCTCAGGGGACATATCCGCCACCGACCAGAACGGCGAGGATGACGGCTTTTCCCCCTGCTGTTGGAGCACCCATGATCAACCCCCACCTGCTCGATGAGCTGAGCCAGCGCGGCCTTGTGGCCCAGAATTCCGACCCGGCGGCCCTGGCCTCCCACCTCGCCACGCCACGCACCGTCTATTGCGGGTTCGATCCCACCGCCGGCAGCCTGCATATCGGTCATCTGGTGCCGCTCTTGATGCTGCGCCGCTTCCAGCTGGCGGGCCACACCCCGGTGGCACTGGTGGGCGGGGCGACCGGCCTTATCGGCGACCCCAGCTTCAAGGCGACCGAGCGCAGCCTCAACAGTGCCGATACCGTGCTGGGTTGGGTTGCCAGCCTGTCGGCCCAGATCAGGGCGCTGCTGCCCGCCGACGACGGCCTCTGTGCCCCGCAACTGGTCAACAATGGCGACTGGATGGGGCAGATGTCCGCCCTCGATTTTCTGCGGGATATCGGCAAGCACTTCTCGGTCAATGCCATGCTGGCGCGGGAGTCGGTGCGCCAGCGACTGGCCCGTCCGGATCAGGGCATCTCGTTCACCGAGTTCTCCTACGCCCTGCTGCAATCCTACGACTTTGCAGTGCTGCACCAGCGGCTCGGCTGCACCCTGCAAATTGGCGGCAACGACCAGTGGGGCAATATCACCAGCGGCATGGATCTCACCCGTCGCCTCCATCAGGCGCAGGTGCACGGCATGACCCTGCCCCTTATCACCAAGGCGGACGGTACCAAGTTCGGCAAGACCGAAGGCGGTGCCGTCTGGCTGGATCCTGCGCTCACCTCGCCTTACGCCTTCTACCAGTTCTGGCTCGGCACCGCGGATGAGGATGTCTACCGCTTCCTGCGCTACTACAGCTTTATGTCGCTGAGCGAGATTGATGCACTGGAGGCAGAAGATGCCCAGCGGCAAGGGCGCAAGCAGGCCCAGCAGGTGTTGGCGGATGAGCTGACCGAACTGGTGCATGGCAAGGCGGCGCTGGCGGCGGTGCAGCGCATCAGCGAGCTGCTGTTTAGCGGCGACGTGGCGCGCCTTGGCGAGAGCGATCTGGCCCAGCTGGCGCAGGATGGCATGCCGAGCAGCACAGTCAGCGGCGAGATCGATCTGGTCACTCTGTTGGTCAGCTGCGGTCTGGCGAACTCCAAGCGCATCGCCCGCGAACTGCTGGCGGCGGGGGCCATCAGCCTCAATGGCACCATCAGGCAGGATGAGCAGCTGAGTGCCGAGGATCGGCTGTTTGACCGCTATCTGCTGCTGCGCAGGGGCAAGAAGCAGTACCGGCTGGTGACGTGGCAGGGGTGAGTCGACCCGGGATCGACAAGGGCTGCCTGGGCAGCCCTTCTGTTTATCCGTCAGTTTGGAGAGCCCTGCCCCCATCTGGCATCACACGGCCAGCGGCATCAGCTCGGCGTAGTCACGGATCGCCGGGAAGGCGGTGATGTGCTGCTCGGGCTGGCAACTGTCCGGATTCTGGATGGCAAGCTGATAGCCGATGCCGTAGTCGGCGGCGGCCCGCAGGATCCGCTCGCTGTCATCCACAAACAGGGTACGGGCCGGATCGAACGCCAGCCGCTCGGCCAGCGCCTGCCAGCAGTGCTGGCTCTCCTTCGACCAGCCCAGTTCGTGGGTGCTTACCATCAAATCCACATGCCCGGCGAGGCCGAGCCGCGCCTCCTTGACCGACAGGCTGGCGGGGTGGGCGTTGGTAAACAGCACCAGCTGCTTGCCTGCCGCCCGCAGCTCGGCAAGGAAGGGGATGACGTTGGGCCGCCACTGGATCTTCTCCAGGATCTCCTGCTTGAGGGCGCGAATATCCAGCCCCAG
This sequence comes from Aeromonas sp. D3, assembly GCF_027705025.1. Lineage (NCBI taxonomy): Bacteria > Pseudomonadati > Pseudomonadota > Gammaproteobacteria > Aeromonadales > Aeromonadaceae > Aeromonas > Aeromonas sp. D3. The sequence goes on from NZ_JAPDBE010000006.1 coordinate 47,574, forward strand.
GGTCTGGCTCCAGTAATCCACACAGTACCAGTCGAGGGTGCCGCTGACGGCGTGATAGTGGGCATCGATGTGTGCTCTGGCTTGGTCCAGCGGCAGGTCGAGTCGCTCTGCGTAGCGTGTCGGCACCAGTTGTTGCCAGAGGTGGTTGTCAAAATGGAGATCGATCAGGGTGCCATCCATATCGAGCAGGACTGTGTCTATCTGGTGCCAGGGCAGCTGGGTCGGCATGGGGCCTCTTGGTGTCAATATTCGGGAGGAAAACGGGGCGGCATTATAACGGATTTTTCCGTCCGTTTTCCCGTCCTTGCCCCGTGGTGTTCGGTGTGGGAGTCGTTTACTCTTGAAGCACTATTTTTTAACGAGCAGCCAACGCCCGATGAGTGACCACCACAAGAGCAAGCCCGAGCATATCTGTGTCGAGACCCTGAATCTCGACAAGAACAAGCCGGAGATCCTCAAGGCAGAGATAGTGGCCGAGAGCCGGCTGTTCAAGGTGGAATCCCTGCACCTCAAATTCTCCAATGGCGAGGAGCGAGTCTATGAGCGGATGCGGGGTGGCAACCGGGGCGCCGTCATGGTGGTGCCCCTGTATGACGCCCACACCCTACTGCTGGTGCGCGAGTATGCGGCTGGTACTCACTCTTACGAGCTGGGCTTTCCCAAGGGGCTGATAGACCCGGGTGAGAACGCCTTCGAGGCGGGTAACCGGGAGCTGATGGAGGAGGCCGGTTTTGGCGCCAACAGCCTGATCCCCCTCAAGCAGGTGTCACTGGCGCCGGGTTACTTCTCCAGCCGGATGGACATACTGCTGGCGAGGGATCTCTTCCCCGAGCAGCGAGTCGGCGATGAACCCGAGCCTCTGGAGGTGATCCCCTGGCCGCTCAACCGGATTGATGAATTGCTGGCGCGTTCCGACTTTACCGAGTCGCGCAGCATCAGTGCCCTGCTGCTGGCCCAGAAGTGGCTGGCGGAGCAGGAAAACTAGCCCGAACGTGGGCAAAGGCAATAAAAACAGAGGATAACAAGATGCAGGAGTTGTTGGCCTGGGTTCCAGGGGTCAAGGAGATCGCCCGCGAAGCGGGACGTATCCTTCACGAAATCTATCACGGCGGTCAGTTCGAGCGTCAGCTGAAGGAGGATGCGACCCCGGTCACCAGTGCCGATCTTGCTGCCGATGCCTACCTCAAACAGGCGCTGTCGGCGCTCACCCCCCATGTACCCGTGCTGACCGAAGAGGCGGCCGATGTGCCCTTCAGTCAGCGGTCCAACTGGCGGCAGTACTGGCTGGTGGATCCCCTCGACGGCACCGGTGAGTTCATTGCCGGCAGCGGCGATTTCGCCACCCTGATCGCCCTGGTACGGGACAATGTGCCGGTGCTTGGGGTCATCTACGCCCCCGAGTCTGACGTGCTCTACTGGGCGGTGCGTGGTCACGGCGCCTTCAAGGAGGTGAACGGCGAGACCTTGCCCATCAGCGCCATGCATCACGAACATGACCAGCCAGACTCCCTGGTGGTGGCCATCAGCCGTCGCCAGAAGCTGGAGAATCTGACCCGCCGCCTCAATCCGGCCATCAACTACGAGCTGATACCGCTCGGTTCCAGCTCCCTCAAGTCCTGCCTGGTGGCGGAAGGGGCAGCCGATTGCTATGTGCGACTCGGCCCCACCGGCGAGTGGGATACCGCCGCTGCCCAGTGCATCGTCGAGGCGGCTGGTGGCCGTATCCTCAGCCTGGCGTTGCAACCGCTCAGCTACAACGAAACCGAGTCGCTGGAGAACCCGGACTTCATAGTGATGGGAGATCCGGATCTCGCCTGGGGCACTATTCTCGCTCACTGAGTTGGCTGACATTTCATCGCAAGACTCAATCAGGCGACCTCATGGTCGCCTGATTGTCTGGTGTGATCCGCTGCTTTTATCCGGCATGCATAGGAGTATCCACTGGCAAAGAACGTGAATGACAGTGGAACGTCATCATCGAGCGGGAAGATTTGGCATGGATTTTCAGGTAATCCTGCGAACGATCATTTGGTCAAAATAAAAAAGTGAGTATGAATGTAAATTTGGATTTATATATCGCAATTTTCATGTTTTGTAGTTTTACGCGATTATCCAATCCCGATTGAATTCCCTATCTCACTGGCTTGAGCGCGTTATGGTAGTGATATGTTTCAGTCCCTCATTTTGAGAATTAAATCCTGATAAACCACAATGTGCTCAGATTAAAACACTGACAAAAAGTGGATTAGTAATGAGTTTATCTGTAGATGTCGTCAAGGAGCTGTCTGCTTCCCAGCCAGCCGTTACCAGCACTGCCCGTTGGCGCAGTCATGATACCCACTGGGTGATCAGCCTGTTTGGCACCGCCGTCGGCGCCGGCATACTCTTTCTGCCCATCAATCTGGGTCTGGGCGGTATCTGGCCCCTGGTCATAGTCGCCGTACTGGCCGGTCCCATGACCTTCCTGGCTCACCGCGGGCTGGCCCGCTTCGTGCTTTCTTCCTCCCGTCCCCATGCCGATTTCACCGAGGTGGCCGAGGAGCACTTCGGCAAGATGGCCGGCCGCCTTATCTCGGCGCTCTATTTCCTCTCCATCTTCCCGATACTGCTCATCTACGGTGTGGGGCTGACCAACACGGTGGAGAGCTTCATGGTCAACCAGCTCGGCATGGCCACCCCGAACCGGGTGATGCTCTCCGGCCTGCTGGTGTTTGCCATGATCGCCGTGATGATGGCCGGGGAGAAAGCGATGCTGCGCGCCTTTGCCTTCATGGTCTATCCGCTGGCGGCCATTCTGGCGGCGCTCTCCTGCTACCTCATTCCCCAGTGGCAGTGGCCGGAAGTCACCGCCTTTGATGGCGGCAGCTTCCTTAATACCGTCTGGCTGGCGCTGCCGGTGACCGTTTTTGCCTTCAGCCATGCCGCCGCCATCTCCGGCTTTGCCAACGTGCAGCGCCGGGAATATGGTGAGCAGGCCGAGGCCAAGAGCGGCCTGATCCTGCGCAACACCACCATAATGCTGGTGGGCTTCGTGCTCTTCTTCGTCTTCTCCTGCGTGCTGAGCCTCACTCCGGCCCAGCTTGCCGAAGCCAAGGCCCAGAACGTCTCAGTGCTCTCCTATCTCGCCAACATCACCGACAACCCTGTGATAGTGACGCTAGGGCCCCTCATCGCCTTTATCGCCATCAGCTCTTCCTTCCTCGGCCACTTCCTCGGCGCCCGGGAGAGCCTGAAAAGCCTGATTGCCAAGCCCACCGGCCTGTCGCTGGCCAATGCCGACAAGCTCGGCATCGCCCTGATGTTCTTCGCCATCTGGGGGGCTGCCGTCATCAACCCGGGTATCCTGGGTCTGATGGAGACCCTCTCCGGCCCCGTCATCGCCATGATCCTCTTCATCATGCCGGTGATAGCGATCTACAAGGTGGAGGCGCTGGCCCGCTTCCGCCAGGGCTGGACCAACGGCTTTATCCTGCTGACCGGGGCGCTGGCGGTGTCGGCGCTGGTCTTCAGCCTGTTGAAGTAACAGCGAGCTGCGGCAAAAAATGAGAGAGGCGACCCTGGGGTCGCCTCTCTTTTTTCATGGGGCCAAGGGCATCAGCCCAGCTTGGCCCCGTTCTCCACCGCCTGCTCAGGGATGGCCATCACAACCGCACCGTCAGCCCGGTAGAAACCGGTCAGTAGAAACTCCGACTGGATGGGGCCTATCTGTTTGGGGGGAAAGTTCACCACGGCGACTATCTGGCGGCCCACCAGCTCCTCAGGTCGATAGAGGTCCGTTATCTGGGCGCTGCTCTTGCGTACCCCGAGCTCGGGACCGAAATCCGCCCACACCTTGTAGGCGGGCCGGCGTGCCTCGGGGAAGGGCTCGACCCGCACCAGGGTGCCCACTCTCAGCTCTATCATCTCGAACTGCTGCCAGCTTATGGTCTGCATCTTGGCTCCTCGTTTCATACACCTTGCATTGGCCTCAGCATGCCTCGAAACGGCGCTGGCTGTCTTCGGTGACTGGCCGCCCTGTTACGGCAAAAGGCCGTTTTGCTGGCGCCAGAGGGAAGGGGTCAGCCCGCTCTCGGTCAGGAAGCGCTCGGCGAAGGCTCCCTGATTCTGGTAGCCGCAGCGACTGGCGATCTCGCCTATGGGCAGTTGGGTGTGGGAAAGCAGGGTGCGTGCCAGCGTCATGCGCCGTGCCCGTATGTAGTGGGAGACGCTCATCCCCAGCTGCTGGCGAAAGGTGTGCTTGAACTGACTCTGACCGAGGCAGGCGATGGCGGCGAGCTGCTCATTGCCAAGGGGCTCGGCGAGGTGGGCCTCGATATGGCGCTGCACCTTGAGGATACGGGCGGCAAGGCGAGGAGGAACAGAGGAGTGCATTTCTTGCCCTTGTGCCAGCAGGGAGAGCCACACTTGCTCCATGCCCGCCACCTGGCGACCCGCTGCCACCATGCGGTGCAGGAAGGCGAGGTAGTGGCGCTGGGGCTCGTCCAGCTCGATAAAGGGGCGGGCCGCCAGATCGCCGGGGAGCCAGTCGCTCTCCTGCACCAGAAACGAGAGGGCCGGATCGGCGGCGTAGTCGTGCCGCTCGCCAGGGGCTATCACGCAGACAAAACCGGGGGCGAGGCGACGTCCCTGGCCCTGTACCTCGATCTCGAGGGGGCCGTCCAGGGGGATCACCAGCTGGGCGAAGTCGTGGCTGTGGCTGCTGATGTCGCTCTGGTAGTGGCGCAGGCTGAAGGGGGAGGCGGTAGATAGCAATGACGCGGCCTGGGGCCGCGTCATCTTCAAAGAGGGATTGCTGTTTGGCATAGGTCGCAGGTATTACTCTGCGTCGAAATCTTCGATCTCTTTGCCCAGCGCTTCCATGATGGCGCGCACCTCGGCGGGGACGCTGTCCGGATGATCCTTGCGCAGATCGTCGTCGCAGGGCAGCGGCTGACCGGTGAAAGCGTGCAGGAAGGCTTCACAGAGCAGCTCACTGTTGGTCGCATGACGCAGGTTGTTCACCTGGCGACGGGTGCGCTCATCGGTCAACACCTTCAACACCTTGAGCGGGATCGAGACAGTAATCTTCTTGACCTGTTCGCTCTTCTTGCCGTGTTCTGCGTAGGGGCTGACGTAGTCGCCGTTCCACTCTGTACCCATGATTCACCTGTTCTCATTTGGCCGTGAGCGCGGATTTTAACCCTTAAGGAAATTAATGGCAATCCAACAGCAAAGCCATTTAGACGTCCAGAAGTGTTGACGGCTTTTTTGCAGTGGCGTAGTGTGGTTCACCATGAGCCAGCAATGGCGGGGATGAGTGTGGCAGAGAAACCGCAGACACAGTCCCGAGACACATCAAGGAGAGCGGAAATGACCCACAAGGCTACCCTGCCGGTACGTTGCATCGGAAATCGAGCCGGATCAATCGCCCAGTCACAAAGCCAAGGAGAGCAGCATGAGTCATAAGGCCACCCTGGCGGTACGCACCGGGATTGAAACAGACCAGCAGCACGGTGCCGTGGTGCCGCCCATTTACCTCTCCAGCAACTACACCTTTGCCGACTTTGGTGAGCCCCGTCAATACGATTATGCCCGCTCCGGCAACCCGACCCGTACCAATCTGGCGGATGCGCTGGCGGCGCTGGAAGGGGGGGCTGGCGCCGTTGTGACCGGCACCGGCATGGGGGCCATCCATCTGGTGACCACTGCTCTGCTCAAGGCGGGGGATCTGCTGATCGCCCCTCACGACTGTTACGGCGGTACCTGGCGCCTGTTCGAGTATCTGGCTGCCAAGGGCCACTATCGGGTGCAGTTTGTCGATCAGGGTGACGAGGCCGCACTGGCAGAGGCGCTGACACAGAAGCCGGCGCTGGTGTGGGTGGAGACCCCTTCCAACCCCTTGCTGCGGGTAGTGGACATCACCGCCATCGCCGCCGCCTCCCATGAGGTGGGTGCCCAGGTGGTGGTGGACAACACCTTCCTCTCTCCGCTGCTGCAACAGCCGTTGTCGCTGGGGGCCGATGTTGTGGTGCACTCCACCACCAAGTACATCAACGGCCACTCCGACGTGGTGGGGGGCGTGGCCATTGCCAAGGATCCCGCGCTGGCTGAATCACTGGTGTGGTGGGCCAACTGTCTGGGACTCACCTCCGGGGCGTTCGACTCCTACCTCACCCTGCGCGGCCTGCGCACCCTGGCTCCCAGATTGCGCGCCCATCAGGAGAACACGGATCGCATTCTCGCCTTCCTGCAGCAACAGCCGCTGGTCAAAAAAATCTATCATCCCAGCCTGCAGAGTCATCCAGGCCATGATATTGCGCGCCGTCAACAGTCCGGCTTCGGCGCCATGCTAAGTTTTGAACTCGATTGCAGCGAGGCGGGATTGCGCACCTTCCTCGCGGCCCTCACCCTCTTCTCGGTAGCCGAGTCTCTCGGCGGGGTGGAGAGTCTGGTGGCCCATCCGGCCAGCATGACCCACAGGGCCATGACACCGGCGGCGCAGCAGGCGGCGGGCATCAGCGCCCAGCTGTTGCGTCTGTCGGTGGGTATTGAACACGGTGAAGATCTGGTGGCCGATCTGGCTCAGGCTTTTGAACAGGCGCAGCTGGCAGAACAGGTGGCGAAGTAATGGAACAGCAGCAAGGAGATATAGCGGTGGCAACACAAGCAGGGTTGAAGCGGCGGCAGGTACACAAGTTTGGTGGCAGCAGTCTGGCGGATCCGGTCTGCTATCGCCGGGTCGCCGCTATCGTCGAACAGCAGGTTGGCGGGGATGAGCTCGTCGTGGTCTCCGCCGCCGGCAAGACCACCAACCGCTTGATCCAGCTGGTGGAGCTGGCCGATGCGGGGGATGAGGCGGCCGGTGAAGCCATCTCTGCGCTTCAAGCTTATCAGCAGAGCCTGATCGATGGCCTGCTGGAGGGAGAGCTGCAGCTTGATCTCAGCCAGCAGCTGGCCGATGACATGCAACTGATCGCCAAGACCCTGGAGGGGCAGTTTGACCGCTTCGCCCGTAACGGCCTGCTCGCCTTTGGCGAAGTGTGGTCGGCGCGCCTGCTGGCCGCCCTGCTCAGCAGCCGGGGTGAGAAGGCCATCTGGCTTGATGCCCGCAGCTTCCTGCGTGCCGAGGATGGTGCCCTGGTCAAGGTGGATACGGCCCTTTCCAGTGAACTGCTCAAGGCCCGTCTGGCCGAACATGCCGGTCGCATCGTGGTGACAGGTTTCATCGCTGCCGACATGGAGGGGCGCTCCCTGCTGCTCGGGCGCAACGGCTCCGACTACAGCGCCAGCCTCTTGGCAGCCCTGGCTGATGGCGAATCCACCACCATCTGGAGCGACGTGGCCGGTGTCTACAGCGCCGATCCGCGCCGAGTGAAGGAGGCGCGCCTGCTGGAGCGTCTCAGTCTGGCAGAAGCAAACGAGCTGGCTCGCCTCGGTTCGTCCGTGCTGCATTCGCGCACCCTGCAACCGGTGGCGGACAGTCGCCAGCGTCTCACCCTGCGCTGCAGCTACAACCCGGATGAGGGCTGCACTCACATACTGCGCCGGGCGCCGCGCTCCGGTGGTGCCCGCATCGTCTCCTCTGTGGATCAGATCGCTCTCATCGAGCTGAAAGTGCTGCCACAGACCCACTATGAGCAGACGGTGGCGGCTATCGAGGCCCATCTGGCCCGCCACCGCCTCAACCCGCTCACCCTGCAGCGTCAGCCGGATCGGCGGGTACTGCGTCTGGCCTATACCCTGGAAGTGGCGGAAGGGGCGTTCGAGATACTGCGCGACTTCCAGCTGCAGGGCAGCTTCACTGGCCTTATCCAGAAAGAGGGATTCAGTCTGGTGGCCCTGGTGGGCGCCGGTGTCACCGACAACGCCGAGCAGTGTCACCGCTTCTATCAGTTGCTGGCGGATCAGCCGCTGGAGTTCGTGCAGGTGGCCAGAGATGGCCTGAGCTTGGTGGCCGTGCTGCGTCAGGTGGTGCTGGAGCCCCTGCTCATCGCCTTGCACAGCGCCCTGTTCAGTCGCCCTACCCGGGTCGGGCTGGTGGTATTTGGCAAGGGCAACATAGGCGGCCACTGGCTCACCCTCTATGCCCGCGAGAAGGCGCGGCTCGAACATGAGCTCAATCTGGCGTTGACCCTGTACGGGGTGTTCAGCTCGGAAGGGGGGCTGCTGGACGAAGAGGGGCTGGATCCCCTCAAGGTGCAGGACAAATTCAACCCCAAACCGCTGATCTGGCCCGAACTGCTGACCCAGCTGGAGCAGCACAGTTTCGATACGCTGATTGCCCTGGACTTGACCGCCAGCGAGACGGTGAGTCGCTACTACCCGGATTTTGCCCAGCTCGGTATTCACATCATCGCCGCCAACAAGTTTGCCGGTGCCGCCGAGAGCGAGTTCTACCAGCGCATCAAGCAGACCTGCCGCGATCATCAGGTGCAGTGGCGCTACAACGCCACCGTGGGCGCCGGGCTGCCGATCCAGTCCAGCATCCAGATGCTGCGCCAGAGCGGCGACCGCATTCAGGGGGTCTCGGGTATTTTCTCCGGCACCCTCTCCTGGCTGTTCCAGCAGTATGACGGCACTCGCCCCTTCTCCGAGCTGGTGGACGAGGCGTGGCAGCACGGCCTGACCGAGCCGGATCCCCGCGAGGATCTCTCCGGTCAGGATGTGCGCCGCAAGTTGCTGATCCTGGCGCGGGAGGCGGGTTTCGAGCTGGATTCCGCGGATATCGAACTGGAAAACCTGGTGCCGGTGACACTGCGCAAGGTGAGCACGGATCAGTTCATGGACAGGCTCAAAGAGCTGGATGACCCGATCCAGACCGCATTTGAGGGGGCGCGTCGGGTTGGCAAGGTGCTGCGCTACGTCGCCCGCTTCGAGCACGATGGCAAGGCCAGGGTCGGGCTGGAGGCGCTGGAGCCTCACCACCCGTTTGCCAATTTGCTGCCTTGTGACAACGTGTTCGCCATCGAGAGCGACAGCTATCGTACCAACCCGCTGGTGATACAGGGGCCGGGGGCAGGGCGGGAAGTAACGGCCGCCGCCATCCAGTACGATCTGTGGCAGGTCTGCGTCCGTCTCTGAGAAGATCGCTGAGGTGGGAAAAGTGGCGCTCGGATCGGGTGCTGTCACCGCAAATAAACAGAGGGCGCCCGGTTGGCGCCCTCTTGCTATGGCTCGCCCGGCCCGAACCGGCTGTGGACCGGATCGTAGAAGTAAGCCTGATAGTTGAAGCCTATCCCCTTGATGAAGGGGTTCTCAAGCCGAAACAGGCGGCGTGTATCGAGGTGGGCGAAGGTGAGGGAAGGTTTGAAGGTGTTGAGCCAGAGGGTTTGCAACGAACCGTCTTGCCAGGCAGCTTTCAGCCCGGCCTCTACTCTCTGTATGGCCTCCCGATTGGCATTGTGGGCGAAGAAGACCCGGGGCAGGGGATAGTAGAGGGCTATGCTCTCATCCATGACCAGGTCCCTGATCTCCTTGTGGTTCAGTTTCTCCTGCGGCAACTCGTTGATCCCGCGACAGAAGAGATCGAAGCGACCGCGCGCCACCATCTTGAACAGCAGCTCATAGCCTTCTACTTCCTGCACCTTGAACCCTGCCTGCCTCAGGATTTGTACATCGAGCCAGCCCTTGCCCTGGCCGAGAGTAAACTTCTTCAGCTGATCCAGGGTGGTGACGCTGGCGACGGCTGCCTGCTGTTGGGGGCTGACGAAGCAGATGCGGTAGCTGACGATCCCGAGATGGATGGGGAAACGAACATAGTCGACCCCCGTCATGTCACGGTCTGAGCGGTAGCTGTCCATGGCAAACAGGTTGGGATAGTGGTTGAAGCGCAGGCTGATCCACATCCTGGCCAATGTCATGGGGGGGGCGGCTCGCAATTGAAAGTCACCATGGCTGGCGCGAGTCTTCTCCAGCGCCAGTCGCAGCAGTTCACGGTCATAGGTGACTCTGGGATCCCGTTCACTCTCAGGGCTCATGTGGGTGAACAGAGTCGGTGTGGCAGCCTGCGCCGACAGGGTCAGCAAGAGGAGAAGCAGAGAGAACCAGATCATCACGACCTCCTGTCGAAAAATAGACTCTTCTGAATATAGTGGCTGCGGCCGTGTTACTGCGTCTGTGTCACCTGGTGTCAGGGCTCGCCGTTTCTCGTGCCTCCTGAGCCAAAGGTGCCCCTGAGCGGATCGTAGGTGTAGTCGCGGTAGTCAATCTCCAGCTCCCGGAGTTGCGGATTGTCCAACCGGAACAGCCGTCGTTTATCCAGTCTGGCAAAGTCGAGGGCTGGCTTGAAGGTCTTGAGCCAGAGCGTCTGCAAGGAGCCATCTTGCCAAGCCAGTAACAGTCCTGTCTGGATGCGTTTGAGGGCGTGCTTGTTCCCCTTGTGGGTATAGAAGAGGTGGATGAAGGGATAGTGGAGTGCTATGTGTTGATCGACAGTGAGGCGGGTGAGATCCCTGTGGGTTTCCAGCTCGGTAAGCAGCTCGTTGGCCCCCCGGCAGAACAGGTCGATCCGGCCCCGCTCTACCAGCTTGAACAGGCGCTCGTAGTTGTCGACCTCCTGCACTCGCATGCCTGCATGACGCAAAATGGTGACATCCTGCCAGCCTCGCCCCTGGCCATGGAGGAAGCTTTTCAACTCATCAAGGCGGGTCAGTCTGGCTAGTGCCTGTTGACGCTGGGGACTGACAAAACAGATCCGATAACTCAGTATGCCGAGGTCTACCGGGAAGGGAACATAGTCGAGAGACTCGGCTTCACTGGCCGGGCGCTGGCTATCCACCGCAAAAAAGTTGGGATAGCTTCCCTGCTGTATGGCTAGCCGCAGCCGTACCCGATTCATGGGCGGTGCGGCCTGCAGCTCATACTCGCCGTAGCTGTCACGGGTTTTATCCAGCGTCAGCTGCAGCAGGTCACGGTAATAAGATGCCCGCTTGTCCTGTTCGCTCTCCGGGCTGGCATGCGTAAAAATCTCGACCGCCAGCAAGGGCTGGGTCAGCAGCAGGTTGCCAAGTAGCAACCAGAACGAGAACAGGCCATAACGGATCATGCGATGTTTCCAGACACACACTTGTTTGAGTGTAGTGTGCCCAGCCTGTTTGCCCGTGCTACCAGAACATCCGGCCGAGCAGGGGGGCGAGCAGGACCGTCACCATGCCCGCTATCATCATCACCATGCTGGAGACGACGCCCTCCTCGTTACCCATCTGGTACGCCTTGGCGGTACCGGCGCCATGGGCCGAGGCGCCGAAACCGGCCCCCTTGCCGAGGCGGCTGCGAATGGCGAGCAGGGTGAGCACGCTCTCCCCCACCGCCATGCCGATGACGCCGGTCAGCACCACAAACAGCGCTGTGAGATCGGTCTGGCCGCCGATGGCACGGGTCGCTTCCACCGCGAACGGTGTGGTGATGGAGCGCATCGCCAGGCTGCGCTGCAACATGTCGGAGAGGTGCAACCAGCGTGCCAGCAGTACTGTGCTGCCCACTGCCATGATGACGGAGGCAACGACCCCGACCGAGAGGGAGAGCCAGTGCCGGTGGATCAGCTGGCGGTTTTCATAGACGGGCACGGCGAAGGCGACGGTGGCCGGTCCCAGCAACCAGAGCAGCCAGTGGGACTGAGCCATGTAGTCCTGATAGGGGATGTGAAACAGCAGCACCACGGCGACCAGCAGGGTGGGCGCCAGCAGCAGCGGCATCAGGGGCAGTATGCGCTTGCGACCATAGAGCCATTTGCTGGCGTAATAGAACAGCAGGGTAAGGGCGAAGCAGAGCAGGCCGAGCAGGGTATCAGACATGGCGGCGACTCCGGCGGGCGAGTTTCAGTTCGAGGCGATAGACCCTGTCCACCACCAACGCAGTGATGCCCAGCACCAGAGTGGTGCTGATCAGCAAGACCAGCATGATGCGCCACCCCTCCTGCAACAGCAGATCCTGATAGTTGACCACGGCCACCACGGCCGGCACGAAGAACAGCAGCATCTCGGCCAGCAGCCAGCGGGCACCTGCGCTGAACCACTGGGTCTTGACCACGCCGAGCAGGATCAGGACCAGCAGCGCCAGCATGCCGGTGAGGTTGGCGGGCAACGGCAGGTGGAAGGTACGTACCGCCGCATCGGCCAGCAGCCAGATGGCGGCCAGCAGGGCGATTTGGAAGGGAGTCTGGAACCAGCGAATGCAGAGGGCTTTCATGATGGGTGTCTTTCTGTGAACTGGCTCACAGTATAGAGACGGGTTAAACCTGCAAAAAATGAATTTAAATTATCAAATTCATGCCAAAGAGGCATGATTAAGGTTCCAGCCAGTATAGAGAGCACCATGGATATCCGAGCCCTGCGTTACTTTGTGGAACTGGTGCGGGAGCAGAGCTTCACCCGAGCCTCCGAGAAGCTGTTCGTCACCCAGCCCACCATCAGCAAGATGATCCGCAATATCGAGGAGGAGCTGTGCCAACCCTTGCTCAACCGCGAGGGGCGCCGCTTCACCCTGACCGACAGCGGCCAGGTACTGTTCAATCGGGCCCAGACCATACTGGCCGAGATGCAGCAGCTGGAGGCGGAACTCGCCGATCTGCAGAGCCTGCAATTTGGCCGGTTGGCTCTCGGCATCCCGCCCATGGTGGGCCACGTCTATGCGGATCTCATTCGTACCTATCGCAGCCGCTACCCCAAGGTGGAGCTCTCCATCGTCGAATATGGCGGTCGGCGCATCGAGCAGGCTGTGCTGGCGGGGGAGCTGGATCTTGCCATCACCATGCTGCCAACCCGGGAGGGCGGTGCCCTGAGCGCGCTGGAACTGGATCAGTATCCCATTCAGGTGGTGCTGCCGGACTTGCCGCGCTGGCGCGTATGCCGCGAGATCAGGCTGGAGGATTTGCGTGATGAACCCTTCCTGCTCTACACCCAGGCCTTCACCCTGAGCGAGCGGCTGGAGCAGGCATGCCAGCAGGCGGGCTTCGTGCCCCAGGTGGCGGCTCGCAGCAGCCAGTGGGATTTTCTCACCGCCATGGTGCGCAGCGGCATGGGGGTCGCCTTTTTACCCGAACCCATCTGCCGTCGGTTGACACCGGATGGGCTGGTGCTGCGGCCGCTTTTGCCTGAACTCAGCTGGCGGCTCGGGGTGATCTGGCCGAGCGATCGCTATCTCTCCCGCACCGCCGAAGCCTGGCTCGCGCTCTGCCGCGAGCAGGGCTGACACCGTGCTCAGTCTTTGCCGAAGCGATCCGTCATGGGGTTGTAGAAGTAGGGGAGATAGTCGAAGTTGATCCCCTCGAGGAAGGGGTTTTCCAGTCGCAGCATGCGCCGCTGCTTGAGCCCGGCAAAGGCGATGGCGGGGCCGAAGCTGTGGCGCCACAGCGCTTGCAGGGATCCGTCCTGCCATGCCCGGTGCAGGCCGACCTCTACCCGTTTCAGGGCATCACCATTTGCCATGTTGGTGTAAAAGAGCCGAGGTAGCGGGTAGTAGAGCAGCAGATGGTCGTCTACCAGCAGGTTCGCAACGTCCTTGTGGGTAAGCTGTTCGCTGCGCAATTCGCTCGCGCCGCGGCACAAGAGATCGAAACGGCCACGAGCCACCATTTTGAACAGCATCTCGTAACTCACCACCTCCACGACCTTGAGACCGGCATGGCGCAGTATCTCCACATCCAGCCAGCCTTTGCCCTGGCCAAAGGTGAAACGGCGCAACCCGTCCAGATCGGTTACCCCAGCCATGGCAGCCTGCTGCCGGGGGCTGACGAAGCAGATGCGGTAGCTGACGATGCCCAGATGAATGGGAAAGCGGACATAGGCCAGCCCCTTCCCATTTCGCCTGCTGCTGTAACTGTCCATGACGAACAGGTTGGTAAAGCTGTTGAATTGCAGGCTGAGGCGCGCTCTGTCCTTGGTCATGATGGGGGCGGGCACCAGCTCATAGTCACCAAACATGTCGCGGGTTTTGTCGAGCGCCAGCCTTAGCAGCTCTCTGTCATAGGTCATGCGGGGATCCCGTTCGCTCTCCGGGCTGATGTAGGTGAAACGGGTGGCTGCCATCAGAATGGAAGGGAGGAAAAGGCAGAGGGTCAGAAACAGGAGTCTATACATCTCGGCTAGGCTCAACGACTATCTTGCATCCATTATAGTTCGCTGTTTTCGGGTCTTGCCCGGTCGCAGGCCACGCATCTGCTCGGCGAAGAGTGCCTTCACACCGCCATCAGGACGACTTCATCAAGTTTCCCAACTGGCGACATAGCTGGCGCAGTGTCTGGTTGTCGAGAGCGCCAAAGCCGAGCAGCCAGCCCTCCAGATTTGGCTCGCCGAGGTAGAACTGTCCGAGTGGACGAAGACCTATGCCCCGGGCATTGGCGGGGTTGGTCCAGCGGGTCTCGCCGCCAGCGGGCAACAGCACGGCGCATTGCAGCCCGGCGCCGCTGTGGATGGGGGTGAGCTGTGGACAGTGGCTGGCCAGCTCGGCCAGCAACAGATCTCGCCGACTCTGGTAGATGAGGCGGCTCTGGCGCAGGTGGGCCGCAAAATGACCGGCGCGGATGAAGTCCGCCGTGACCGCCTGCTGCAACTGGTTGCTGTGGCCATCAAAGGCCGCCCTGGCCTGGCAGAAGGCACTCATCAGCGGCCTTGGCAGTACCAGATAGGCGAGTCGCAACGAACCGAACAGCACCTTGCTGAAGGTCCCCACATAGATGACTCGCCCCTGGTTATCCAGCCCCTGCAAGGCGGGCAGCGGGCGCTGATCGTACTGATATTCCCCATCGTAATCGTCCTCCAGGATCCAGGCGCCGTGACGCTCGGCTTCCCTCAGCAACGCCATTCGGCGGGCGAGGCTCATGGGCACGCCCAAGGGGTACTGGTGGGCCGGTGTGGTGTAGATGAGGCGCGGCGCCGGGTGTTGCCCCAGCGGGTTGAGCCCCTCCCCATCCACTGGTACGGGGTGGACCCTGGCACCGGCGCTCTCCATGGCGGTACGGGCCCCGGGGTAGCCGGGATCCTCTACCCAGACGGTGTCACCGGCATCGATGAGCAGCTGGGTCGCCAGCAGTATCCCCTGCTGGGAACTGGTGAGGATCAGGATTTGATCCGGTTCGCACACCACGCCGCGGGACTGCACCAGATAGCTGCTGATGGCGGCCCGCAGCTCAGGCAAGCCTTGCGGGTCGCCATAGTTCATCCAGCGTTCGCCTTGCTGACGCCACTGCTGCTGCATCAGCCGACCCCAGAGCGCATGTGGGAAAAGGCGGGAGTCCGGCTGACTGGACGCAAACGAGGTGCCGACTTGTGGTGTGTCATGACAGGCGCCGCCTGCTGCCATCTCCTGACCACGGCGGGAGAGTCCGGCCGCCGACTGGGGCGGACGTGGCGCCGGGCACACCGCTGCCAGGGCGACGAAGCTGCCGGCCCCCACCTTGCGCACCAGATAACCTTCCGCCTCCAGCCGACCATAAGCCAGCTCTACCGTGCTGCGGGAGACCCCCAGATCCCCTGCCAGCATACGGCTGGCGGGCAGCCGGCTGTGCTGGGGCAGATGGCCGGCCAGGATGGCACAGCGCAGGGTGCGCACCAGCTGCTCGTGCAGCGGCAGCTCGCTGGCTTGCTGAGTGGCAAACAGGGTTGGCAGGGCGGGCATGGCTATCTCCGGCGCTTGGCATAATTGGTCTGCCCATATTGGCAAAATTGGTCGGCGTGGCAAGGCCATTATCCCGTTACATTGGTGTGCAAGGAACATGATCAACCACATTGGCAACGAAAGGAGTCTGCATGTCGGAATACAGCGCCATCATCAGCTGGGAGCGAGGCGCCAGCGAGCGCTTCCTCGATCAGCGTTACAGCCGGGCCCATCAATGGGAATTCGACGGCGGCGTCAGGGTGGCCGCTTCTTCATCCCCCCAGGTCGTGCCCTTGCCCTGGTCGGTGGCTGAGCACGTCGATCCGGAGGAGGCCTTTGTGGCCGCCCTCTCCAGCTGCCACATGCTGACCTTTCTCTGGCTGGTGGCCAAGCAAGGCTATCTGGTGGACCGCTATCGGGATCAGGCGATTGGCGTCATGGAGGCGGATGAACGGGGGCGTCAGTCGATTACCCGGGTGACCCTGCGCCCGCAGGTATTGTTTGGCGGCGCACGCCAGCCGACCCTGGCCGAGCTGGAGCAACTGCACCACCAGGCCCACGAGGAGTGCTTCATCGCCAACTCGGTCAGGACCACAGTGATCACCCAAATCGTACTGTGGCCACGGGAGGCTTCGCTATGAGCCATGTATTGGGCTCCGGCCTCATCAGCCAGGTCAACACCATCGCCACCACCCGGATCCGGGTTTAGCCACAAGGAGCTTCACCATGAGTCATGTATTGAGTACGGGTCTTGCCAGCCCGGTGGATGCCAGCGCCTTCTTCGAGGCCCAGCTGAGATTTCGCACCGACCCGGCGGATCTGGCCGCCGATCTGCTGGGAAAAGAAGAGCGCATCGTCGTCATCGACACTCGATCCGCGCAGCATTACCGGCTGGGGCATATTCCAGGGGCCGTCTCTTTCCCCCATGGCTCCATGAATCCGACGACGACGGCCACCCTTGCGCAGGACAAGGTTTATGTCTGCTACTGCGATGGCATAGGCTGCAACGGCTCGACTCAAGGGGCCTACAAACTGGCGGCGCTGGGTTTTCAGGTCAAGGAGCTGATAGGTGGCCTGCACTGGTGGCGTCAGGACGGCTTTGCCGTCGCCCTCGGTGAAGATGCGGGCGTTTTGCTGGAAGGGGGAATGACCTGTGGCTGCTGATCATCATCTGAACGAGTTCGGCCAAGCGGTTGGCGTCCCCTTGCCCGACTGGCACGGGGCCGAGTTTCCTCCCCATCAGCCACTGTCAGGCTGGGGCTGCCGGCTGGAGCCGCTGGATCCCGAGCGCCACGGACCCGCTCTCTGGCAGGCGTTCGGCACCGACGGTGGGGCCATGTGGACCTATCTCACCAGTGGTCCCTTCGCCGATGAGGCGGCCATGCAGGCCTGGCTGCAACAGTGCGTCGCCAAGGCTGATCCCCAGTTCTACACCATAGTGGACGCAAAAACGGACGCCGACAGCGGCAAGGCGCTGGGGCTCGCCAGCTACCTGCGCATCGATCCCCTGGCTGGCAGCATTGAGGTGGGTTGGCTGCACTTCTCGCCGGCATTGCAACAGTCGCGGCTGGCGACGGCGGCCATGGCGCTGATGATGGCCAACGCCTTTGCCCTCGGCTACCGGCGCTATGAGTGGAAGTGCAATGCCCTCAACAAGCCATCCTGGCGGGCGGCGCTGCGGCTTGGTTTCAGTTATGAGGGGACATTTCGCCAGAACAGGGTAGACAAGGGCCGCAGTCGGGATACCGCCTGGTTCTCGGTGATCGACAGCGAGTGGCCCGCCCTGCAGGCGTGTTTCGCGCGCTGGTTGGCAGAGGAGAACTTCGATGAGGCTGGCAGGCAGCGGCTGCGGTTATCCGATCTGACCACCGCTTGTCATGGGAAAACCGAGTGACATGGAGAGGCTCAGGGTCGGCCTGGGCCTCTCTTTTTGACTAGTCCCCCTGGTGTTCACCAATCGGGGCCGCAATCCATTTCATCAGCGTCAGCATATCTTGCGGCGCCACCCCGACCGAGAGGCCGCGTTTGCCGCCGCTTACCAGGATCTCGTCAAACGCCATGGCGGAGTCATCGAGCACGGTTGGCAACAACTTCTTCTGGGCCAGCGGGCTGATGCCCCCCACCTTGTAACCGGTCAGCTTCTCGGCCTCCGCCGGTGTCATCATCTCCACCTTTTTCAAACCCGTGGCCTTGGCCAGCTGTTTGAGACTGCACATGCCGGATGAAGGCACTATGGCCACCACTGCCTGCTTGTCATGATGGGCGATCAGGGTCTTGAACACCTGGGCTTCCGGCAGGCCAAGCCGGGTCGCGGCGTGCTTGCCGAAATCGTCGTGAGCGTCGCACTCATAGGGGTAGAGCTTGTGGGGTATCTTGAGCTTTTTCAGCAGGTTGATGGCAGGAGTCATGGTGGTTGCCTTGAGTCAAAACAAGGCCAAACAGTCTGCTCTCGCGAGTCAATGGATGCAAGTCACCGCTGGCCTGTTCTGATGAGTGCCGAGGTTTCGTCAGAAGAGAAAGGTGTTGAGCTTGACGCCCACAGCGATCCGGTTTCCCGTGTGCAATGAGCACAAGATAGCGCCATAAAAAAGGGGAACCGCAGTTCCCCTCATCATGAGTTGCCAATAACAGCGTTATCGCAGCAGCAGAACGGATGCCTGCGTGGTTTTCACTATGCCAGTGGTGGTACTGCCCACGATGAATTGCCTGATCCGTGAATGACCGTAAGCCCCCATGACGATAAGGTTGATCCCCATCTCGGTGGCATACTGACAAATCCCGGAGACAACCTCTCCCTGAAGCAGTTTGGCTTCGACCCTGATGCCGCCACTCTTCAATACCTGTTTGGCCTGCGCCAGCTGACGCTCGTGCTCGTCACTCGGCTCGGCGACCATCACCAGGTCACATTCAAGTCCTTTGAGCAGGGGACTGCTTGCGATCAACTCCAGCACCTTTTTGGCGGTCGGGCTGGCGTCATAGGCAAACAGGAAGCGGTCTGGTGCCTCAAATCCCGGCTGCACCACCATGATGGGATTGGCCAGGGTGCGGAGGACGTTCTCGATATGGCTGCCAATCAGGTCGTGATCATGGGAGTGGGTCGTCCCTCTCTTGCCCATGATCATCATGCGCATCCCGGGTGACAGCGCCTGGGCCGCCTCCACCAGTTGCCCGTGGCGTTGCAGGGTATCGACCTCTGTCATCCCCAAGCCAGTCAGGTACGCCTGGCCGCTCTTGAGCAGCATGCGTCCCTGTTCATGGGCGAGGCGGCTGCGTTGATGATCCAGCTCGGCGAGCTCCTTGAGCAGATGCTCACGGCTGCCCAGGCCAATGTTGCCGGAGAGATCGGCCTGCCCTTCAAACTCGTTCTTTTCCAGCACATGCAGCAGGGTGACAGGCAATTCGGTCGTGGCGCTGGCCCATGCCGCTGCGTCGCACACCGCTGTCATGGCATTGGAGCCATCGATACAGGCAAAAATTCGTGTCATGGTAAATCCCTTCTTGTTATCAGTGGCCAGCCAGCAGCTTTTCAACTTCTTCGGGTTTGTCGTGCACACCGAAGCGGTCGACTATGGTGGCGCTCGCTTCGTTCAGGCCTATGAGTTCCACGTCGGTTCCTTCACGACGGAACTTGATGACCACCTTGTCCAGCGCAGTGACGGAGGTGATGTCCCAGAAATGGGCATGGGTCAGATCTATCACCACCTTGTCCAGCACTTCCTTGAAATCGAAACCGGCAAAGAATTGCTCGGCACTGGCGAAGAAAACCTGGCCCCGCACCTGATAGGTGCGCACCTCGCCACTGCGCTTACTGTCACTCTTGACCAGCATGAAGCGAGCGACCTTGTTGGCGAAGAACAGGGACGCCAGCAGCACACCGACAAACACCCCGAGTGCCAGGTTATGGGTAGCCACGACTACGGCCACTGTCGCGACCATCACTATATTGGTGGAGAGCGGGTGCTTTTTGAGATTGCGAACCGACTCCCAAGAGAAGGTACCGATAGAGACCATGATCATCACGGCCACCAGTGCCGCCATGGGGATCTGGCGGATCCACTCATCCATGAACACCACCATCAGGATCAGCAGGGTGCCTGCGAAAAATGTGGAGAGACGGCCGCGGCCACCGGATTTGATGTTGATGATCGACTGGCCAATCATGGCGCACCCCGCCATGCCGCCCATCAGACCAGCGCCTATGTTGGCGATCCCCTGGCCCTTGCACTCGCGATTGCGATCGCTCTGGGTATCGGTCAGGTCATCGACAATGGCCGCCGTCATCATGGATTCGAGCAGACCAACGACTGCCAGCGCCGCAGAATAGGGGAATATGATGGCCAGCGTCTCGAAGTTGAGGGGGACTTCTGGCCACAGGAAGATGGGCAGGGTATCCGGCAGCTCGCCCATGTCACCCACGGTGCGGATATCGATACCCATTGTGATGGCGACTGCCGTCAGGATGACGATGCAGAGCAGCGGGGAGGGAACCAGCTTGCCCACCACGGGAATGAGTGGAAACAGATAGATGATGCCAAGCCCGGCTGCCGTCATGGCATAGACCTGCCAGGTGACGTTGGTCAGCTCCGGCAACTGGGCCATGAAGATGAGGATCGCCAGCGCATTGACGAAGCCGGTGACAACGGAGCGGGAGACAAACCGCATCAGGCTGCCCAGCTTCAGGTAACCCGCCGCTATCTGGAAGAGGCCGGTCAGCAAGGTGGCGGCCAGCAGATATTGCAGACCATGATCTTTGACCAGGGTCACCATCAGCAGCGCCATGGCACCGGTGGCGGCGGAGATCATGCCAGGGCGGCCACCGACGAAGGCGATGACGACAGCGATACAGAAGGAGGCATAAAGGCCGACCTTGGGATCAACGCCGGCGATGATGGAGAAGGCGATGGCCTCCGGGATCAGCGCCAGCGCCACCACTGTACCGGCCAGCAGGTCGCCACGGATGTTGGAGAACCACTCTTGTCTTGCACGTTCTAGCATTCGGGATTTTCTCGCTTGTTATGTGTCCATAGCCGCACGCATCCACCAACCTGAAGTCAGATGGAGTGAGGGCATGAACAGATAGTTTTGTTGGTATTCAAGGGGTAAACAAAAGCGCTCCGGTTGTGATAACCAGAGTCTGGCGGCAGCAGCCGCTAAGGGGGGGGGTTAAGGCGGCGTTACAGTCACGCCAGAGCATAAATTAATCATGGAGGCGGCATGTTAACAGCCATTGCATCCACAGGAAAGTGTGGTTGGCATCACGATAGCACTGTGTGTTTGTTGTGATAGCGGTGCCGATCACGTTGAGCCTGGCTAGCTGTATTGATTTCAACCAGTTGATATATAGTCGAAAACTGTTTTATTGGCTCCGTCGCCGTATGATGGCGGCAGATATTTCAATCACCCTGATCTATGCCTGCCGTGACTCAGGCTTTCCCCCCGTTTTCCCGCCCATTGGCGCAATGATGAGCTCTGAACGAATGACATCAGGCTGCCAGTATGTCTGTGCTTAGACGGGCAAGGCGGGCTGCTGCGGTTGCGGGGGATGGCGGCAGGATCGCATAATGAGCCTCCTCAACGAGCTAGGGAGCCGGGATGAAACTGGACGCAGAGATAGAGCACCTCGCTACCGAACTGGGCAAGGCCCTGGGCCAGCGAGGCTGGCTGGCGGCTACCGCCGAATCCTGTACCGGCGGCGGGGTGGCCACGGCCATCACCGACATTGCCGGCAGCTCTGGCTGGTTCGATCGCGGCTTCGTCACCTATACCAACCAGGCCAAGCAGCAGATGCTGGGGGTGAGTGACGAGAGTCTGCAGCAGCACGGGGCCGTAAGCGAGGCTGTGGTGCTGGAGATGGCCCGTGGCGCGTTGGCCCACTCGTCGGCCGCCATCAGCGTGGCCATCAGTGGTATCGCAGGCCCGGGTGGTGCAACCGAAGACAAACCTGTCGGTACCGTCTGGTTCGCCTGGGTGGAACAGGGTGGCCGCCATCACTCCCTGCTAGCCCGTTTCGACGGTGACCGGCGTCAGGTACGCCAGCAGGCAGTCAGACAGGCCTTGTCCGGACTCTTGGCCCTGCTCAGATAAATTGGGCTTGATACTGTATGAATAGACAGTATACTTAGCCCAACTTCACTTATTACTCACGATTTCCAGCGGAGATTGGCATGGATCAGAACAAACAGAAGGCACTGGCGGCTGCGCTGGGTCAGATTGAAAAGCAGTTCGGCAAAGGCTCCATCATGCGTCTGGGCGACAGCAAGACCATGGATATCGAAGCCATCTCTACCGGTTCCCTCTCCCTGGACGTGGCGCTGGGTATCGGCGGTCTGCCGTGCGGCCGTATCGTCGAGATCTATGGCCCGGAATCTTCCGGTAAAACCACCCTCACCCTGCAGGTGATTGCGGAAGCCCAGAAGAAAGGCAAGGTCTGTGCCTTTATCGATGCGGAGCACGCCCTCGACCCCATCTATGCAGCCAAGCTGGGCGTCAATGTCGATGACCTGCTGATCTCCCAGCCAGATACCGGTGAGCAGGCGCTGGAAATCTGCGACATGCTGGTGCGTTCCAACGCCGTTGACGTCATCATCGTCGACTCGGTGGCCGCTCTGACGCCGAAAGCAGAAATCGAAGGCGAGATGGGTGATTCCCACGTCGGCCTGCAGGCTCGTCTGATGTCCCAGGCGCTGCGCAAGCTGACCGCCAACATCAAGAACGCCAACTGCCTCTGTATCTTCATCAACCAAATCCGGATGAAGATTGGTGTCATGTTCGGCAGCCCGGAAACCACTACCGGTGGTAACGCGCTCAAGTTCTACGCCTCAGTGCGTCTGGACATCCGTCGCATCGGCGCCATCAAGGAAGGTGACGAAGTGGTCGGTAACGAGACCCGCGTCAAGGTGGTCAAGAACAAGGTTGCCCCTCCCTTCAAGCAGGCTGAATTCCAGATTTTCTATGGTGTCGGTATCTCCAAGGAAGGTGAGCTGGTGGATCTCGGCGTCAAGCACAAGCTGATCGACAAGGCCGGTGCCTGGTACAGCTACAACGGCGAGAAGATAGGTCAGGGCAAGGCCAACGTGATGAAGCTGTTCACCGAGAACAAGGTGATGGCGGCAGAGGTGGAAGCCAGACTGCGTGAGTTGCTGCTCTCCGGTGATGCGCCGGCCGAGAAGCCTGTCGTGGCGGATGCCGACGAGCTCGAAGCCGAAAGCGAACAAGAGTTCGAATAACAGTGAGGCCGGGCTAACCCCCGGCCTTGTCATTTATGACTGATACACCTAACTGCGAACCCACTGAACCCTCCTTCGAAGAGCAGTTTGCTGCCGCCCGCGCTTTTGCCATGCGCAGTCTGGCTCGCCGCGAGAGCGCCGAGTCTGAACTGGCCAACCGGCTGCGCCAGCAGGGCTTCAACGAAGATGTCGCCTGCGCTGTCGTCGACTACTGCCGAGGGTATAACTGGGTCAATGACGAGCGCTATGGCGCCATGGCGGTGCGATCTGGTGCTGCCAAGGGTCATGGTCCCATCAAGATCCGCTTTGAGCTGCGCCGCAAGGGGCTGGACGATGGCCAGATAGAGGCCGCGTTTGAGCAGCCTGAACTGGACTGGTTCGAGCTGGCTCTGGCCCTGCTTGAGCGACGAGCCAGAGCCAGCGATCTGGGAGACTTCAAATTGCGGATGAAGTGGCTCAAGTATCTGCTGGGACGCGGGTTTAATCAGGATCAGGCCCGTTATGCCATCGCGACCATGATGGAGAGCGAAACTCAAGACGGTTGATCTGGAAGCGGCATGCCATCAGCCGTGCTAACTGTGCCATTATCCCGATACAGGGCAGGCTACTGGCCTTGTTCCTGTCTTGTTCCGGGTGACCGCCAGTCAGCCCATGAAGCCACAGGTCGCGTCACATCAAGTCACCAAGACACCAAGCGGTGCACAGTTCGAATGGCAGGCCCACGTCCGCGTATTGAGGGTAAGTTCCTTTTTTCTGTAGGCTCACCGACCCGTTTTGCCACGAATATTCCCCCGCGTGTGGCCGTATTTTCTCTGCAAAAACGGCTTGTCTGCCTCCATTACCTGCCAACACACATTTATGCGCACTTTTTCACCCGTGACCGGCCGGCACGTTTTACTTTACTCCGCAGAAAACTTACATTAATGCGGTTAAAAGTCCGTATTCGAATCAAGCAGGATTTTCCATGTATATGTCCACGTCAGAGATACGCGCTGCGTTTCTCGAGTATTTCCGCTCCCAGGGGCACCAGGTTGTCTCTTCCAGCTCGCTGGTACCGCATAACGACCCGACCCTGTTGTTTACCAACGCAGGCATGAACCAGTTCAAGGATGTGTTCCTTGGTGCAGACAAGCGTGCCTACAATCGGGCAACCACTTCCCAGCGTTGCGTGCGTGCCGGTGGTAAACACAATGACCTGGAAAACGTCGGCTATACCGCTCGTCACCACACCTTCTTCGAAATGCTGGGCAACTTCAGCTTCGGTGACTACTTCAAGCAGGACGCCATCCGTTTTGCCTGGGAATTCCTGACCGGTACTCTCCAGCTGCCCAAAGAGCGCTTGCTGGTAACCGTGTATGAAACGGACGATGAAGCCTTCAACATCTGGGCAAACGAAGTGGGTGTGCCGGTCGAGCGCATAGTGCGCATCGGTGACAACAAGGGGGCAGCCTTTGCTTCCGATAACTTCTGGCAGATGGGTGATACAGGTCCGTGTGGCCCCTGCACCGAGATCTTCTATGACCACGGCGATCACATCTGGGGCGGCCCTCCCGGTTCACCGGAAGAAGATGGCGACCGTTTCATCGAGATCTGGAACGTGGTGTTCATGCAGTTCAACCGTCAGGCTGACGGCACCATGGAACCACTGCCCCGTCCGTCCGTGGATACCGGCATGGGTCTGGAGCGTATCTCCGCCATCATGCAGGGCGTGCACTCCAACTACGAGATCGACATCTTCCAGGCGCTGATCAAGAAAGCGGCCGAGATCGTCGGTACTACCGATCTCAGCAATCAGTCCCTGCGCGTCATCGCCGACCACATCCGCTCCTGCGCCTTCCTGATCGCTGACGGCGTCATGCCGTCCAACGAAGGTCGTGGCTATGTGCTGCGCCGCATTATCCGTCGCGCCGTGCGTCACGGTCGCAAGCTGGGTGCCACCGACGTCTTCTTCTACAAGCTGGCTGCCGAACTGGCGGTGCAGATGAAAGACGTGGGCGCCGAGCTGATCGCCCAGCTGCCGCTGGTCGAGCGCGTGCTGCGCATCGAGGAAGAGCAGTTCGTCCGTACGCTGGATCGCGGCCTGCTGCTGCTGGAAGACGTGCTGGCCAATCTGGGTGATGCCAAGGTCATTCCTGGCGAGGTGGTGTTCAAGCTGTATGACACCTACGGCTTCCCGGCTGACCTGACCGCCGACGTGGTGCGTGAGCGCGAGATCGGCATCGACGAAGAGGGCTTCAATGCCGAGATGGAGAAGCAGCGTGCCCGCGCGAAAGAGGCCTCCAGCTTCGGTGTGAACTACAACGAGGTGCTCAAGCTCGACTTCGAGACCCCGTTTACCGGTTACAAGCAGCTGAGCCAGAAAACCAGCGTCGTCGGCATCTACAAGGATGGCGTCGAAGTGAATGGCCTCATCGCCGGTGAAGAAGCCGTAGTGGTACTGGCCGAGACTCCCTTCTACGCCGAGTCCGGTGGTCAGGTGGGTGATTGCGGTGTGCTCAAGGTAGATGACGGCATCTTCGCCGTGACCGATACCCAGAAAGCGGGCAAGGCCATCATCCACAAGGGTTATCTGGAGCTGGGTACCCTGGAGAAAGGCGCCCTGGTCGAAGCCGTGGTCGATGGCGAGCGTCGTCAGGCTGTGGCCCTGAACCACTCTGTGACTCACCTGCTGCACGCAGCCCTGCGCCAGGCGCTGGGGGATCACGTGACTCAGAAAGGGTCTCTGGTGGGGGCTGAGCGCATGCGCTTCGATTTCTCCCACTTCGAAGGACTGACCATGGCGACTATTCGTCGGGTCGAGGAGCTGGTCAATGCCCAGATCCGTGCCAACCACGACATCGCTACCCAGGTAATGGATCTGGAAGCGGCCAAGTCGGCCGGTGCCATGGCGCTGTTTGGTGAAAAATATGAAGACGACGTACGCGTAGTGCGCATGGGCGACTACTCCACCGAGCTGTGCGGCGGTACTCACGCCAAGCGTACCGGTGACATAGGCTTCTTCAAGATCATCGCCGAGAGCGGCATTGCCGCCGGTGTGCGTCGCATCGAAGCCGTGACCGGCAAGGGCGCCATCGATTTCATGCACCAGATGGGTGAGCAGATCGAAGAGGCAGCGGCTCTGGTGAAGGGGGATCAGTTCTCCATCGCCGATAAAGTGCGCCAGATACTGGACAAGTCCAAGATGATGGAGCGCGAGCTGGAGCAGCTCAAGGCCAAGCTGGCCGCCCAGGCTGGTAGCGACCTGTTGAGCCAGGTGATCGAGATAAACGGTCAGAAGGTGCTGATAGCGGCGCTGGAAGGGGCCGATCCCAAGTCACTGCGTGGCATGCTGGATGAGCTGAAAAACCGGATGAAGTCCGGTGTCGTGCTGTTGGCGACCAGCAGCGATGACAAGGTCAACCTGATCGCCGGCGTGACCAGCGATTTGACCGGCAAGGTCAAGGCCGGTGAGCTGGTCAATCTGGTGGCCCAGCAGGTGGGTGGCAAGGGTGGTGGTCGTCCTGATATGGCTCAGGCGGGTGGCACTCAGCCAGAAGCTGTGCCTGCGGCACTGCAATCCGTTCACTCCTGGCTGGAAGAGCGCCTGTAAAAGGGCGAGGTGATCTGTGGCACTCTATGTACAGAAGTACGGCGGCACCTCGGTCGGCACGCTGGAGCGGATCGAGGCGGTGGCTGAGCGGGTTCAACTGACCCGCGCCCAGGGACACGACGTGGTGG
The DNA here is from genome assembly GCF_027705025.1 of Aeromonas sp. D3. NCBI lineage: Bacteria > Pseudomonadati > Pseudomonadota > Gammaproteobacteria > Aeromonadales > Aeromonadaceae > Aeromonas > Aeromonas sp. D3. The sequence continues at coordinate 74,087 of NZ_JAPDBE010000006.1, forward strand.
TGGTTGTCTCTGCCATGTCGGGGGAAACCAACCGGTTGCTGGGTATGGCTCAGCGGCTGGATCCTGATGCCAACCGGCGCGAGATGGATGTGCTCGTCTCCACCGGTGAGCAGGTCACCATAGCGCTGCTGGCGATCGCGTTGAACAAACGCGGTTGTTCGGCGGTCTCTATGACCGGCGATCAGGTACGCATTCATACCGACTCCGCCTATGGCAAGGCACGTATCAGCCACATCGACACCGAACAGGTTCAGGCTGAACTGGGGGCGGGCAAGGTGGTGGTGATCGCCGGTTTCCAGGGCCGTGATGAGCACAATGCCATCACGACCCTGGGGCGCGGTGGGTCGGATACCACGGCAGTGGCGGTAGCCGCGGCCATCAAGGCCGATGAATGCCAGATCTTTACCGATGTGGATGGGGTCTATACCACGGATCCGCGCATCGAGCCCAAGGCCCGTCGTCTTTCCACCATCACCTTCGAGGAGATGCTGGAGATGGCGAGCCTGGGGGCCAAGGTGCTGCAGATCCGTTCGGTGGAGTTCGCGGGCAAGTACCGCGTACCACTACGGGTGCTGTCGAGCTTTGTCGATGGAGAGGGAACCTTAATCACATATGGAGGTGAGAGGATGGAAGCTCCCCTGGTATCCGGGATAGCCTTCAATCGCAACGAGGCCAGTCTGACCATTCTGGGTGTGCCGGACAGGCCCACCGTTGCGGCGCAGATCCTGAATCCGATCAGCGACGCCAACATAGATGTCGACATGATAGTGCAGAACACGCTGGGGGATGGCACAGCCGACTTCACTTTTACGGTGAATCGCGATGACTATCGCCGGGCGCGCGCCTTGCTGGAGGAGACCGCCAGCGAACTGGGGGCCGTCTGCGTGCAGGGCAACGGCGAGATAGCCAAGGTGTCCATTGTCGGTGTCGGCATGTGGAACCACCCCGGTGTCGCCCGCACCATGTTCAAGGTATTGGGCGAGGAGGGGATCAACATGCAGTTGATTTCCACCTCTGAAATCAAAATATCCGTGGTGATTGACGAGAAGTACCTGGAGCTGGCCGTGCGCGCCTTGCACGCCGCTTTCGGGCTGGATAATGAGCCTCATGAGCAGCCCTTGGGGAACAATCCCTGATTGATTTAGTTTCAACCATTTACCATATCGGTATCTTTGTAAGATAATGTCGCATATCGATATAAATACAAAACAGGATACAGGAGCAAGCGAATGCTTATTTTGACTCGTCGTGTAGGGGAAACCCTGATGATTGGTGACGAAGTGACTGTCACCGTACTGGGCGTTAAAGGCAATCAGGTTCGTATCGGTGTTAACGCACCGAAAGAGGTCTCCGTACACCGTGAAGAGATCTACATGCGGATACAGGCCGAGAAAGTGCCGGGCCAACCGAATTTCTAAGCCGCGTTGATAGCTGCTTTAAGGCGACACTGGTTGTGTCGCCTTTTGTTTTTTTACGTGTCTGAAATGGCCCTGCAAGGCACTAAACTGCGGGGTAAGTGCCGATATTGTTTGAATATTCCACGCTTTGTCCAAATGCTGAGCGAACACGCTTTTTTCTCCAAAAAAGTGTTTGACTAAAAATCCCTGTGAAGTATTATCAGCCCCGCAAACGGAGAGGTGGCCGAGAGGCTGAAGGCGCTCCCCTGCTAAGGGAGTATGCGGCTTATACCCGCATCGGGGGTTCGAATCCCCCCTTCTCCGCCATTTGCGCCCGTAGCTCAGCTGGATAGAGTACCTGGCTACGAACCAGGTGGTCGGAGGTTCGAATCCTCCCGGGCGCACCAT